>JBMNSO010000008.1:0-31010 GCA_050945235.1 Mahellales bacterium | reverse complement strand
ATTTATGCTTATTAAGACATCTCCCGGCTGTATACCGGTCTCCCATCCAATGCTGTTATCCTCCACCAATGCTATTTCTCCATAATTCTCCATTATATGCTCAAATACCCCCTGGATTATAATCTGCTGTTATCACCTGATACTAACTTTATAACATTATTATTATTCAGATTATACCATAAGTCAAGAAAATTGATTTCAGGTGAAAGTTTTTTAATACTACATTCGTACTATCGGGTGGCGGAGTACATGGCTTTCATATAATTCATCTGCTTTTGTTTAGTCCTTTTTACCACGTCAACAAATGCATGGTAGGTCTGTCGTATGCCAAAAATGGTAAGGGGCCTTCCTAAACCCACCAGGTTAAGCTTTCGGGAACAAAAACCGCCTACCGCCGTTATGGGACTTAGTGGTGCCAATGCGTTTACTATAAAAAGCTTTGCCGGATCCAAGCCACATTCCTTTAACATACTGTAAACAGCAGTAGTTACCAGTTTTTTGTAACTACCCATCCCCATTACGTATATCTCCCAACCCATTTTGTCCACGCCCATAAACCTTGGTGTACCCAATTGTTTGTTGGGCATTTTATCATAAAAAGGTATGCTATAGAAATCACGGCTGCTGGGCACCCTGTCATCGGGCAGCAAGCCTAAGTGTATGGCAGCAGAGGTCACCGAGGTATGGGCCCCGCCGTAGCATGCATATAATATTTTCACAACAACTCACCGTCTTTTATTGCCTTTTTTACAAGCAGTACCCTTTTTAACACTTTTTCCATTTGCCGTTGGATATAATATCTGACGTATTGTGTAGCCGCCCCTTGGAGTATGGTAGACTCAAATATATTGTCAAGGGCCAGCCTATACAGCCAGCCTTCCAAACCGCGCAAATCCACGTGATATATTTTCTCGTCCAAATCACGGTACATGGCCGTTATACCTCTTTGCGCCTTTTCTATTATATCAAAGGCGTTTTTACAACCCAAACTATAAACCTCATTATAGTCCTTGTCCAACCCTAAATAAAACAAATTGCCCGGACTTTTAAGCCAGGACCTGTTTATACTGTCGATCCATTCCAAAAAATAACCCTTGTTTCTCATTTCAATGGTCTTAAGATCCCAGAGATGTATATAACCGGCAAGGGCGGATATGTAAAGTCCATGATAGCCGCAATAAACAATCTTCATGACTTGTATTTTTTATAATTCCTTTCTAGTGTTTAACTATGATAAGGATACCGTTGCCCAGATCATGGACCATACCAAATGTTATGCGGGTTATATACATCGCTATCCGCTGTTGTTCATCTTCATTTTCGGCAACAAAAATGGGTGCACTGCCTGCATATACCTTTTCCTTATCAAGGGTCACTATAGCTATTATCTGCTTTGTCAACTGTATTTCCATGGTGACCTCCCCGTCTTTAAACCTGGTTATTCAATCGGAAGCCGCACTACCCGCTTCGGACGACAAAGGAAGCCTCCTTGAGCTTTCCAGGATAGGCACCCTTTTAGCAGCTTCTATCATACACTCAATATCCTTTTCATAGGGTATCATAAAGATTGCTATCCGCCCGCTTTTGGAATCCCTCTTGGCTATGGGCGTGAATTCCGGTTCGTCATTTTCCCTTCTAATACCCAGCTGGATCGACACATCATGGAGTATTGCCTGCCTTTGTCCCAAATTTGACAAGGTGGTATTGGCATTATCGTCTTTGGGTTCTATTACCAGAGCAAGACCCCTTTCAATATATCTTTCCCGGGCTTCCTTTAACCCAACATTGGTTAACTTATTGCCTTCCACATCCAGCATTGTACCCTCGAACTTGAACTCCCCCTGCCTAACAACGGCTATGCTGCCTATCTGTTTGGGCGTTAAAACAAACTTTAACGATATCAGGAGAATTATGCCTACTATAATGCCTATATCCAACCTCTTTGTTACAATTATGGTTCCACAGGTTACCAAACCGGTTAGCAACGCCAGATAGTTGCGGGCTTCAAATTTCCTGGCAATATCCTCTATATACGCATCTCCCCTTTTCACTAGTTCAGTCTTTTCTATGTTTATAAGGCTTTCCCTCTCCATATTTCTTATTTCGCGGAATTGCTGGGCAGCCAGGGCCAAAAAGGTTACGGCAGCATATTCCTCTTTCAACAATGCAGGTAATGCCACCGCACCCAATGCTGCTGCAATCAACCCCAGGGTCAAATGAAGCAGGTAACCCTGGGGGTACCCCGGGTACTGCCTGTAATCCACCCTGAGGGTATAAAACCTGGCAATGGTACCGATTGCTGTTCCGATTAGTATAATGGTCTCATCCTTCGGCATAACCTAAACCTCGCTATTATTTCTTTTTCTTGTTTCTTCCCAAAAAGCTACCGAACTCCTGTCTGGAAAAGTTCCTCATCTTTGACCTAAGTTCCTTACCGCTGTTGCTTATAAACAAAAATGCTACTGCGGCACCTGCTACTATCAGCACGGCCCATAGTATACCCCTGCCAGCACCCTCACTATCGCCTTCCATACCAGGTACCCGTACCTGTCTTTCAGGGGCTTTCCGGTCCTGAGCAACGCCGCCGAACATGGCAGTGGTCACTACATCGGCAAATAAATCCGCACTTTTTTGTGCCCTTTCCTTGGTATGGGAATAAGTACCGATCTCCACCAGCAGTGATCTTGGCGATAACTCCTGGTTATAATTTCCCCTGCCATAAAAAATATCCTTAATAAGACCGGGATACTTTTTATCGGCTACTGCCTTTATCTTCTTAGCCAATTCCTCATTAACCTGCCTGTTTTGGTTCCTCCGACCAATCACCAGCCTTACTTTGGCCGCATTATCCCCATTGATTTGGGTGATATACGCCTCTGCCGGTACTGCGTCCCTATGGACATCAAATACAGCACCGGGCTGGTGTTCCCTTATCAATTGCACGGCAGTCTCCCTGGATCGCCTATAGGAACCGGCGTCATGGGGGTCATGAAATGTTTCGTCCAAAACAGCATCCACATTCCTTTTCTTAAAGGCTTCAGCCATGGTGCTGGCCACATCAAGTATACCTCCCCTGCCTTCCTTGGCCTGGGTACCATCGGTAGGTACGTAGCATTCCGAGTTATGGGAAGCATATAATGCTACTTTTCTGTTGAGTTGCTGGGCCATGGCGGTTAAGCTGTCTCCATCTTCCAGATCAACATCGGGCAATTCCACATCCTCGACGAACTTAGCCCATGCCTGGTTTTTCAACATATCGCTTTTCACTACTTGATATAGCTTGTTATCTTCACTTAAATACTGATCGCCTATAAACACTTCACGGGCTGTTACAAACAGTTCCTCATTATTTTCATCATATACGGTAAAATATCCCTCTTCATCCTTATACCAATCATCACCATGAACAGTACCGGGACTAAGGAACAACATCACCGTTACAACCGTTACAATAAAAAGTATTATCCTATTCCTGTTTTTCATTTCCATCGTCACCTGCCTGAACTTGGTTTTGGTCATTACCGGTATTACCGTTTTCAACACCACCGCCGATGGGTTGGCCATCTTCTCCTCTATTATCATGGTTAGGTTGACCACCTTGTCCGCTTTCTTCAGCCGGGTGGCCGCCATCCCCATCCCCCGGGGCCGATTCATTTCCCGACGCGCCCAAGGAACTGGTGAATTCAGCATTTTCAAAGTGCATATCCTTCTTATCCGTACCGCCCTGGAGCTTTTCCCTAAGCTCTCCCACTACCTCGGCCAAGATAACGGCTATCAACCCTGATATTACAATGGCGTCAACAATGCCCGCCGCACCCAGCCTTACCGGCACCGCCACCCCGGCAGCGGCGTTTATCACTCCCTGGGCAATATCGGCCAGGATAACTCCCATTACCCCGGCAATAAAAGACGATCTCCTGGAACGGCCAAAGAGATACGCGGTAACGCCTGCAAGTATGCCGTATACGTAATTAGGGTCCATCACTGTGGTCTGTGGTTCTGACGGTAGAAACCTTCCAGCCAAAAAGACCACCGTTCCCGCAATTACCGTTGAAATTACGGCACGGTTCCTCTCATGGGCTGTTCCGGCCTTAATGAACAGATACACACAAAGGGCAATGGGTATTATCGCACCTCCTATATTAATAGAAAAATTATTGGTTATGGGTATGTTGGGAAGCAAGGTGCCTACTATCATCCCGCCAATAATCAACAAAACCGCTTTATCGTTAAGCCTCATCCTATCCAATACCTGATGGGCCACCCCAAAGACGATTAAGATACTTATAATTACAAGGAGCATCAATCCAAAGGGCATATAATACATCACCTCTCAATTTTACTTCAATAATATATTGCCCTTTAGATTTCTATTATATTCTTATAAGCAAAACAGTTGAAAAAAGTTAAATTTTGTCGATTTGAACCCACGGCTTTGTTTAGGACAGTTGGATAACAGATGCCAAACTGCCTGTCCTCCCGTTGTCTCCCCTGTGGGAAAAGTATACATGATTATTGCACCTGGTACACTCATTGGCCACGGTAATATTACTCGCCGGTATGCCAGCCCCTACCATTTGCTCGGCATTGATTGCCCATAAATTTATAAGATATTTATCAACCCGTTTTTCTATAAAACTATCATACCCAAGGGCGGAAAACTGCTGGGCCACCGGCCGGTCCACCTCGAAACAACAGGGACCAATGGAGGGGCCTATGGCCGCCAGACAATCCTTCGGGTTTGTGCCATAAGCATCTACCATTTTGGCCACCGTCTTGACGGCTATTTGTTTTACCGTACCCTTCCACCCGCCATGGCTGAGGGCTACAGCCCTGTTAACCGGATCCAATACAAAAATGGGCACGCAATCGGCATAGAAGGTAACAAGGGCCACCTGCCTGCAATCGGTTACCAGGCCGTCTACTCCCTTAATATCCGACGGTCTGACTATTCCCTTACCCCTGTCTTTTTCCGTTACAACACGGATGACATCATCATGTACCTGGTCGGATAAAACCAGGTTGTGAATATCAATACCCAATTGCCGACACAATATCCGGTAGTTCTTCATTACATGGCCACGGTGGTCATCCTTTTTCAGCCCTAAGTTCAATGAACTAAAACAACCCTGGCTCACCCCGCCTAGGCGAGTGGTAAAACAATGTTTAACCATCCCAGTATCATCAAAGGACGGTATGGTGAGGTACACCAAACCATCGCGGCTGTGCCGTGTAAAACCTTTCCTGTACAAAATACCACGCTCCCGTTATTAGATTATCCAATATATAAAACTGCACCGCCTAATTATAACACAACCCATGGACCTTACTTGGTAAAATCCCTGTAAAATCAGGTTTAACCATATTATATTCAATTCAATTGCATTATAACAGTTGTCATAATGTTGACACCAAAGGGGGAATAATGGTAATATTCTATGAAAACCGAAATACAGGAGGCAGGCAATTGATTGATTGGGAGTTGCTCGATAAAAAATACCATGACGACATGGCTTATGCACTACAACTGGAGTTTGGGGATACCTGCAAACAAAACTGTATATATTGCTATATGAATGCTGTGCCCGATGGGGATAATACCTTAGGCGATGGATTGGTCCACGATATACTGATTGATTGTTCCAGGCTGGGAATAAGGACAATCGAGTGGCTGGGCGGTGAACCGTTGCTCCGCAGCTCCATTTTTGAGCATATGTCTCAAGCCTGCGATCTGGGCTTAAAGAATAATATTTGGACGGGCGGGTTACCCTTACGGGATAAAAGCATAAGCAAGAAATGCGTTCAATACGCCCGGGACGGGCTAATCTCGGTTCATGTGTCCACCGTGGATCCTAAAGTTTATGAGCTGTTACATCCCGGCAGCAGTTCAAGGGATATGTATACCATATTGGACAGCGTAAAATATATTCTGGATATGGGATATCCTGCCGACCAGATGTTGAACTCGGTAACCTATACCGGTCTCCAGCCGGCCGATGATATGATAGCCACCATCGACTATTTTGAAGATAAATTTGGTATAAAGACATCCCTTAATGTATATCATACCTATTTAAGACCGGGTACACCGGTTGGCCAGTTGGAAAAATTTGTTCCCACACCCAAAGACGTTGCCAGGGTATACAGGCGATACTCTAGGCAATACGGAGGTGGCCAACTGCCCATGAATTGTGTAAACAAGCAATACTGTTCCACCACTGTAGCGATACTATGTGACGGTAGTGTAACTCCATGCGCCACCATCAGGGAGGCCGGCGCACCTAATGTCCACAGAGACGGTGGTTTTTACGATATATTCCAGCAAAACAGGGACTACCTTATATTTAAAACCATGAAGGATGCGCAAAACCTGCCCCAGGATTGCAAAGGCTGTAATATGAACAATATATGTTGGGGCTGTAGATCCAGGGCCTTTGCGGCAGGAAGGGGCATTTACGGTAAAGACCCCAGATGTTTTAGGAGTAACAGGAATGATAGGATTGTATAAACTTTATTTATTCGATTTCGACGGCACACTGGCCGATACCAATAGAATAGTTGACATGTCAATAATAACCGCCGTTAAGCGTTGTTTAAACAAAGACATCACTAAAACCCAGATTTTGCCCATCCTGGGTATGATAGTCGAAGAACAGATGGCGTACTTTTCCAAGGAAAAGACCCAGGAGTTGGTTAAGTGTTATAAGGAATACTACCGTAACAACCAGGACCGGATGACCAGCCTGTTTCCGGGCGTTGTTGAAACCGTAAGTCAACTGAAAAACAGGGGCAGTAAACTTGCCATTGTATCTTCAAAGAGCAGAAACGGGATAGACCACGGCTTAAATATGTTTAATATGACCGGTATGTTCGATATCATTATTTCAGCCAATGATGTGCAATTCAGCAAACCCCATCCCCAGCCTGTTTTAAAGGCCCTGGAACAAGCGGCTGTCAAACCTGAAGAAGCTGTCATGATCGGCGACAGTCCCCATGATATCCTAAGCGGTAAAGGAGCAGGGGTCAAGACGGCGGTGGTTTCGTGGACGGAGTTTCCCATGGACCAAATAAAGAAACTAAAACCTGACTTTATTATTGACAGGTTGGAAGAGGTCCTTGACCTGTGAGGATTATTTTTCCTTAATCAGTTTGTTGAGTTCGTCCATAAAGGTATTTATATCCTTAAACTGACGATATACCGATGCGAAACGGACATAGGACACCTCATCTATATCCTTCAATTGGTTCATTATCATTTCACCGATTTGCTGGCTGGTTACCTCCCGTTCCATGGAATTATAGACTTGCTTCTCCACTTCGTCCACCAGCCTTTCGATTTCCCTGACCGGTACCGGACGCTTTTGGCATGCCTTCAATAACCCGTTCAATATCTTTTTACTGCTAAAGGGTTCCCGCCTGCCGTCCTTTTTTATCACCAATACAGGAATATCCTCCACCTTTTCATAGGTGGTGAAGCGCTTAAAACATTTAAGGCATTCCCGTCTGCGCCTTATTGCAGACCCTTCGTCTATGGGCCTTGAATCCACTACTTTACTTTCTTCCCATGAACAGTACGGACACTTCAATATAAGCCCTCCATTTTTATCTGTATCGTATTACTTTACATTATTATATAATCCCTTCGAAAAATAGTCCACGGCATTACTTGTAGGGTATATCCATGCCCTCAGTATTTACCAATACTACATCTTCTCCGATTGTGACGATTTTATCCCATGGAATGACAATAGCCTTTTCCTTTAATATCAAACTCAGGAAACCACCCGATACCGGAACCACAATAGAAGTAACCTTTCCTTGTTTTAGGTCTATTTCCAAGTCGGTTATCATCCCCAGTCTTTTACCGTCAGTAACATTTACCACTTCCATCTGTCTTAACTCGGAACTTCTCACCAACTATAAGCACCACCTTATTTAAAATGGGCAGCAGACCAGTATTTGGCTCGTAAAGGGGTTGACGGTTAAAAATTCTGGTTTTACTGCTCCTTATCACTGCCCTTTATATTAATATTATGAAGGCGGTACTGCTAATAGACCAAAAGTAATAAAGGGTCCATTCTTCGATTAGTCAACAACATTTTTGTATAGGATGGTATCCAGCAGTTTCACACCCAAATGCTGGGCAACCTGTTGGCATTTGGCCCTCAGCATGAAAAAGGTTCTGTCGCCTGCCTCTTCAGTGCCCTCCAGGCTCTCATAATTACCCTGACCCTTGCCGATGATCAAATCGGCGGAATAAAAATGGTCCAAAAAGTTTTTTGAACATTTATCCAAAACAACACCGATATAGTTGGTTCCGGTGTCTATTACCTTCGCCTCTTTGTCCATACCCACTTCCAAGGCATCCTCCATGGTAGCATCGTTCAGTATTGGTCCGCCTTTGACGGTATATGTAATGTTCGGACAATAGTTCTTAAGTTGCCCTACCATCAGTTTATCAAATACTATTTCACCGCTATTATCCCCTAATATCAAAACATTATCGGCCTTGGCCAGGGACCTTTTAAACTCTTCATAATCATTCCATGTAAAGTCCTCCCTCAGGGCCTGATCAATACTCTTATCAAGATCATATTCTGGGTTTATACCCATATCTATTATATTGCCGGCCACGGCAAGCTTTATTGATGTGAGCAAAGGATCGGCGGATTTTTCTATCCTTTTTTCCATGTCATTAAAAAGCGCCATGGCAATCCTATTTGATTCCATTTTGGCTTCCCTAAAGGGGTCCTGCTGCCCTAAATGTTTGTATGTTTCAAGAAGAAACAGGGTGGAATTCTCCGCCGGGGTCTTATCCGGATCTATATACGGCAGGATTTTGGATACTTCCTTGAGTATCCTGGTTTGCTCCTCTTTATCCGGGTTGGCGGCCCTTAATGCTGATATTACTTGGGTTAGATAACAGGGCATACATTGTATAAATTGTTTCATAAAGCAAACATTCCTCCTATAATATACGGTTATGTACAAGATACTTATTCTAGTATACATGGAAAACCCGTGGTGTTCAAATATCTATTGCTCCAGACTATATACAATCAATTCCTTCTGCCCCAGTGCCTCTTTATTGATATATTCCTCCATACCTTCGGGTATGGCAACGGTATCGGCATTGCCATCGCTTATATATCTTTTGCCCGGATTATTATCGAAGTATTCCAACCAGTCATACATACCCACGCCCTCGGTATTGGTCTGGCTGGCCCTTACCCTGGGCAAGCGCTTGGGATTATACTTTACATGAACGGGAGAAGGGGCCGGGTTTGCTCCCACTAATAACACACCTTTATTATGGTATGCCGTTCCGTCATGTTCACCCCTTTCAATATATGCCGCCCTCTCATCCTTGGGCCGAGCACCATAGGGCAGAGCAAGGCTGTCCACCTCATAACCGGGCAGGTATTCCTGGGTAAGCTTAACGTTAAGGGCAAGTACCCTTTGTATTTCCTGGGCATTAAGGCTGCCTAAGTTTTCGTGGGTATAACTGTGGTTTCCGATATCCATACCTCGTTCTAAAAGGTATTCAAACTTATATTGTATTAATTCCTCCTGCCTGAAGGGCACGGGATAGTATACGTAAAAGGTTGAAGCCATTCCAAAATCCGGATGCTTTTTATTGAACTCTTCCAGTATGGCAACAGCGCAATCGGGGTCTATCTTTAATTCACCCTCTTCTTCTATTATATTAAACTGTCCCCTACTACCGTCGTCAAAGGTTATAATCACCGGTGTATACCCGGCTTCCACATATATATTGTTATTCAAATAATCCTTCATGCTTATTAACCTATAACCCTTATTATATAAGGTCTCAAGGTCCTTCCTGAAGTTTTCCGGGGTCCGTACCCATTCGGCTTCGGTATCGCCTATTTCATGATACATAAGAATCATAATCTGACCGGCTTCATTGGGCTTGATGAGGTTGTAATCTATCGGTTCCGGATCTTCCAAGCTTTCCTCCCCGGTCTGGTCCCCTTCAGTGTTGGGGTTTTCGGATTCGGCGTCCTGTGAGGTTTGTTGCCCATCACTGCTGTTATTTTGGCTATTGTCCTTTGAAACCTGCCGATCCTGGCTACAGGAGATTAATGATAATGCCAGAAAAATTGCTACGATAATACATATATACTTCTTCATGCTTTGCCTCCTAATCTGTTTTTGCTTTATTGCCAAAGGGACATGATGCTATGCACAAACCGCACACCGAACCCCGTCCTATATGTTTAAAATGGCGGTTCATATACTCGCTACACGCCCGTGGATCCACCAAGGATTCGCGGGTACAGCCCTCATGCCACTGGTTACCCTGGAGGGCCATGGCCGGGCAGTTTTGGATGCATAACCTGCAGCTACCGCATTTAGGTTGGATTATGGTTTTTTGGGCCGGTAGGGGCAAATCGGTAAGTACGGTTCCCAGTCTGACCCTGGGTCCGTATTTTAAGCTTATCAACAGGCCGTTTTTCCCTATCCAGCCCAGGCCCGACAAGTGGGCAGCCGTTTTGTGGGGAAATATTCCATGGTATTGCAAGCCGTCTATTTTAACCGTCTGGGATGCGGGCACGGGTAAAGCCCTGTACCCCCTTCGTTGGATCTCCATTGATATCCTGAGGCTTACCTGATCGATCAAGGTATTTACTGTCCTGTAATGATGGAAATATGTATAGGTAGGCTTGTCCTGTATTTCTTCAATAACATAATTTGACAGGGGTACCATAAAGGAAATACCGTACCTTAACTGACCATATCTGGTATTGATCCCATCATCCAGTAAACAAAATCCAAAGTCGTAGATAGAGCTGTTCAATAGAATACTTTTAATGATATTCACGGGGCACACATGACCACCTCTGTCGAAATTTGATATATTTCTATTATAGCAGCAATAACATATACCTGATAGCGGAAGATTTTTCACTTTTGCATGGATTATATGTAAAGTATATAAGTGATGGAAATTATTAATTTTTCCCAAAATAATAATTATATGCTTGTATTTATCAAATTATGCATACATTCATTATAATACTAACATATTTTTTTGATGGCTGGTTAAATTAATATTGAACAAATAAAAAGTATTATACAGAAAAGGAGGATTAATAGTGGCAAGAGGAAGTTCAAATATAGGCAAAAAGGTAGTACAGGGAAGTCATAAGGCATTGGATAATTTAAAATATGAAATAGCAAGTGAACTAGGGCTGCCCGTACAGCAGGGTTCTGAAGACTACTGGGGCAATCTCACTTCCAGGGACTGTGGAGCCGTTGGAGGCAAAATGGTAAGGCGAATGATAGAAATTGCCGAAAACCAGTTAATGGGTAAGTCTAACCAGTAATAATATATTCTAAAACTGATGTAAAATAAAAGGGAAATTGAATTTCCCTTTTATTATGTTTATGCTTTTCCAGTATTTATGATATAATATTTATAATTACAACCACAGAGGAGTTACTATGAGCCCTAGCACCGATAAACAGATCCTAACGGTTAATAAGTTAATACTATTGCGTTTTATGTGTAAAATGGATATACCCTTGACTAGTTTGCACATTTCCCAGTTTTTTTTGGAAAGGAATATGATGAATTATTTTGATATTCAACAGTGTATTGGCGACCTTTTGTATTCCAAGCTTATTCAGTATAGTAACGATGCTAAAAAACTTTATACAATAACCCAAAATGGAAGAAACGCCGATAAATTCTTCTCCTATAAAATACCGGAAAATATTGTAAAGACCATAGATAAGCATGTAGATCAATACAGGGAAGAGGTCAAGAAACAAACCCAGATATACTCCACTTATAAGAAGGTCAAGGATAAGGAATATATAGTAACCTGCAAGGTAATGGAAAATAATATAGAACTGATGGGTTTAAGATTAAATGTTGTATCCAGGGAACAGGCCAAACTTATATGCACCCGCTGGGAAAGTAATGCTACCCATATATACCAAGAAGTAATAAAAAACCTTTTAAGCAACAATTAAAGCATGCACAAGCTGTGGGGTTCCTTACCCACCCTTATATCCCCTACGATTTGGTAGTCGGCAGTATTTAATACGACAATGCGGTCATTTTGTATATTGGACACAAAAAGCCTGGTGGCGTGTTTGTTAATGATTATCCCGTGTACCATGCCATCTACTTTAACCCGGTTTACTACCTCATCAAGGCGAGTATCAAGGACATAAATATCGCCACTACCGGTATTGGTTACATACAGCATATTGTTGTATGGGTGCATACAAAGCTGTATGGGCACTTCCCCAACCGGTATCCTCTTTATTACCTTTCCTTGGTCATTATCTATCACCAGGATAATACCGTTTTTACTGTTTTCATCATCCCCACCGGTTGCATACAATCTGCTGCCATCCCGGGAAAAAACCAACTGACGGGGATTGTATGGGGCTGTTATATATCCGGTTATTTCCGCCTTCCCGGCACTTAGAATCGTTATATTATGGGAATGGGCATTGGCAACAGCAATGAATTTATTGTCAGGGCTTATACATATACCCTGGGGCATACTGCCGACAGGTATATACGCAACCAACTTAAAATTATCACCCCTGAGCACGCAAAGGGAGTCCGAGTCCTGGTTTGTTATATACACATAACTGCCGTCATCATCAATTACTATGCTGTGGGGAAAGCTTCCGACCGAAACCGTATCCAATATTTTGTTTTCCCTTGTATCTATAATGGAAATGCTATTGCCAAAGCAGTTGGCGGTATATAATCTCTTTGTCTTAACGTCGGCCTTTATGCTATGCGGACCGAATATTGGTGTGTAACTTGATAGAGTACTTTTTAGAGTATTATTGTCATACATATATATTTTACCCACGGATTCCATGGTATTCTCATCAATGATAGAAATACTGTCTTCTCCTGTATTAGCCACATAAATCCGATCCCCATTAACATCCATCGGCATCTTCACCCCGACAAAATCGACTTACTTCATAATATGAGTTAGTCATTGAAGTGTAACTAAAATAAAAAGAAAGAGCAGCCTTTGTGATGACTGCTCTCTTTTCCTTATTCTTTTAATTATGCTTCATTATATACTACTCTTTTGCCCCATTTAAACCTGGTCTTATAGTAACTTTGATTCATCGAGGAGATTATTACGCCCCCTGCGCTGGGCGACGATGAATGGATAAACTGGTCGCTTCCCAGATAAATGCCTACATGTGTGACTTCTTTGCCTGATTGGGTTTTAAAGAATACCAGGTCGCCCTTCTTTAGCTGACTCCTGCTTAACTTATCTCCAGGTAGTTCTAAGCCCTGCTGACTGGCTGTTCTAGGTATTTTGGTACCAAAATTTTTAAATACGTAGTATGTAAAACCTGAACAATCGAAGCCACTGGGGCTCTCACCGCCGTATACATATCTGGTACCTAAATATTTTTTGGCGAAGGATATTAATTTGGATACAGTGGTATTAACCCTTACGCCTCTGCTGGAGCTTCCTCTATCGGTGAGCTTACCCTTAACGAAATACTCACCGATTATCCATCCCTTTGTACCGTTGGGAAGTATTACCTGGAACCAACCGTTTTTCTCATCCGCAATCTTGAGCTGTTCTCCCTTTTTAACAGTGGTGATGGGCTTATTATTTGACGTCGACGGAACCTTTCTGATGTTCACCACCGAACCGGTAACCGTACCTATCGGTAGGTTGCTCTCATCTTTTTTACCCGTTTCATCCTTCTTATCCGTTTCATCTTTCTTATCCGGCTGCTTGGATGACGGTGCTTCCACATTCGGCACGCTTCCGGAAACTTTTAGGTACTGGCCGGACATCCATCCTTCCTTTCCTCCGGAATAGGATATTTTATACCATAATCCATCGGAACCTTGACATTTCCCAAGAACATCTACCTTGGAATTCTTTTTGTATGTGGTCAAGGTGCTAAAGTTTGTCCCCGGACCCGAACGTACCCTAAGGGAGCTGGCGGTTACCGTACCCTTTGCTGTTTTGCTTGACTGGTCTTTCGACTGGTCTTTTGACTGGTCTTTCGACCCGCTGGATTCTTCAGGTACGCTGGTATTCACCTTAACATAATCGGAGTGCATGTAACCTTTGGTACCGTTGCTTAGTTCTACCTTATACCAGCTTCCCTGTTTACCGTCCACTTTTACCTTAGCATTCCTATACAATAACCCAATTTGGGAATGCTTGGTACTGGGACCAGACCTTACTCTTACAGCACTGCCGGTAACTGTACCATTAGCGGTGGAATTATAGTCTGCCGTTTTGCCCTTGAGGGATATGTACTGGCTGAACATCCATCCCACCGTACTGGAGGGTAGCTTCACATTATACCAGTCGCCCGACTTTTTAAGAACATCAAGCTCGGTTCCTTTTTTCGCCTGGGTCAGTATTTTGGCTTTTAAGCTACCACTAGAGCGCACATTTACTACGCTTCCGGTTACAATACCCTTGGCGATTTCGTCCGCCGAAGCGGAGCGGGATAATGGTATAATGGTAAGGGCTAATACAGTCGACAGGGTAAGAGCACTTACCTTTTTTTTCACATCATTCAATCTCTACTACACAACTCCTTCCTTTTATAAATTTGCTTCCGGAGTTAGCTGACGGGTTCAGGACGAAGGCATCCTTACTACTTAACAAAAGTAGATTCACCCCAAAAATGGTTCCTCCGTACTTTGAAGCATCAAAGATTAAGCATAGTTGTGCACAGCTTAAAACCTTGTGTTAATTATACTCTTTGCATGAAAAGCTTGTCAATTTTGGCATTTGGTGAATAAGGAGCATATGGGAGAACTATATAGTATCTTCATCAATTATTAAGAAATTATTACAGTTTTATTAATTTTCTTTAGATTATGTTACATTATATTAATTATTTGTAAAATTATTCTTCCATAGTAAAATTAATGGCACATTTGCAAATGCCTTATCAACCGCCAAGGGTTATGTCCTGTTTATCATACCAGCTTAGTGCCTCAAAAAAATGTTCGGGCTTAAAATCCGGCCATAATTCATCGACTACGTAAAAGTCAGAATATACTGATTGAACAGGCAGGAAACCGCTTAACCTTCTTCTGCCACCCCAACGTACAATCAAATCTATTCGCGAAATATCTCTGGTTCCCATTAAGTCGTGAAAACTCTTTGTACCTTCTTTATAATGAGCCAGGGTTTTTAGGACATTTTTAAAATCCCACTGCCAGCTATAGTTCACCAAAAAATTGATCTTTATTAAACCCTTGCCCAATACCTTCCGCTTTGTAAAGGGTTTGAGTTCCTTTGGAAAAAGCGGTGAATCATAATTGCCCGCCACAAACAACTCACCGTCGTATCTTGACAAAAGCCGAACGGCATCAACACAGGCCCTTTGAAAGGCAATTTTTTGTGCTGCCGGTCTTTTGGTATTGTCCTGGGTAAAACCGTAAAAGGTAAGCTCCTTTATGCCCAGTTGTACACAAATTTTATAAAGTTCCAATCCCGGTTGGATTCCTTTATCATACCCTGCTTCCTTTGGAAGCCCGTTTTTCTGTGCCCATCTTCTGTTGCCGTCAGGTATTATCCCTACATGCTGAGGAATACGCTGAAACTTTGGCAATATCATGCCCTCACCCCTATAGATTTCATTTGTATCTAACTATATAAATAAAGACCCTTTACGAACCCCCTTATAGAAATCTAGTAATTGTTTGTATTATTCCTCCATTATAACCGCTATATGCAAATCACTTTTTTTTGCCGCCCTTATTCTTGACAAAATGTATATAAAGACATAGCATTAGAAAAGGAGTGATTTTATGGATATGGTCAAAGCCTACGGCAACCTGATAAAGAAAAATATCGACAAGCCGGAAACAGCCCTTAAGCTTATAAATTTTGGGCTGATTATTGCATATTATTGGCTGTCCAATCGCCATGATAAAAGGATGCCCAAATCCTTCAAGTATTTAAACAAGATATGTGTAAAGTATATCCATGAACCCTTGAAACGTCCCAATAACTCTGCCTGGGTCAATCTCTTTGCTCCGGCCGAAATACTTCATGCAATGGGTATTTACCCTCTATTCGTCGAAGCCTTTGCCTCCTTTTTATGCGGTTTTGAATGTGAGGATGAGTTTATCGACCGAGCCGAGCAGGCAGGAATAGCAGAGACACTATGCAGCTACCACAAAGCATTTTTAGGTGCCGGTATAACCGGCCTGCTGCCGAGGCCGAAGTTTGCCGTTACCACTTCAATGATATGCGATGCCAATATCAATACCTTCCGCCATCTGACGGATATGTACGACATCCCCTGCTATGTCATTGATATCCCCAACCATTACAGTTCTGACGCTGAGCAATACGTGACGGAGCAGCTAATGGAAATGGTTTGTATGATAGAAGAGATAACAGGTAGGAGGCTTAATGAGTCAAGGCTTAAGGATGTATTGATAACCGAAAACCAAACCCGGGTGTTTATGAAAAGGTATTTGGATTCCCTTGAAACTAAATACTTTCCCTCCACCCTTACAATGGAGATGTTTATGCTATTTACCTCCCATGTATTTATGGGCAGGCAGGAAACATACCGTTTTTACCAAATGCTTTGTCAAGAGATTGAAAGCTATCCCACAAGACGGGTAAAGAAAATATTCTGGGTTCATCTACTGCCCTATTATCAAGCCACCCTTCAAAGGTATTTTAACCTAAGTGACAAATATCAGGTGTTGGGCTGTGATTTAAATTTTGATTATCTTGATGCTATTGATTATAATAACCCCTATAGGGCACTGGCCCGAAAAATGATCCAAAATCAATATAACGGTGGGTATGAAAGACGGATTGACGGTATTGCCAAAATTATTAAGAAGCTTAAACCCGATGGTGTGATTAACTTTTGTCACTGGGGGTGCAAGCAGTCCAGCGGGGGTGTAATGCTCTTAAGAGATGCCGTTAAGGATATGGGAATACCCTTTCTTTCCCTAGACGGCGATGGTATAGATAAAAGGAACGGCCATGACGGCCAGATCAAAACAAGATTGGAAGCATTTTTAGAAATTTTGGATCGATAACAGATATACAGGTGATATTATGGTTGGTTATGTATGTAAATATACTCCCATTCATATAATCGAAAGTTTTGGTGAAAGGGTTCATCGAATAGAACCACGACCAACAAACTTTGACATGGCCGATTGTTGTACCCACAGCAATATGTGTTCATATGTAAAGGGGGTACTGCAAGAGTGCCTGGCCGGAAAAATACAACAGGTTGTACTCATGAACTGCTGCGACAGCGTTAGGAGGCTGTATGACCTCTTAAAATCCCAGCCGGAAATCAAGTTTTTGCATATACTGGACCTGCCCAGAAAAGACAATAAAAAGGGTTGTAAGATGTTTGCCATGGAGTTGGAGAGTTTTATAAAGGAGTATGAAAGATTCTCGGGCGGTATATTTGATAAAACCCGGCTTTTTGAGTTATTGAATGAGGAAAAGGACCACCGACAGTCCATGGACGTCGGGATCAATATAGGTATAATGGGAGCAAGATGCCAAAGCTCTATCACCGGCATTATAAAGGATGCAGGCGCAAATATTGCCTTTAACCTTGCCTGCAACGGGGATAGTGTTATTCGTCCCGGAGTTATTGATATTGAAAATATAATATATCAATACGCCGAAGCGTTGTTGAACCAGTATCCTTGCATACGAATGTCGGATACCAGGGCAAGGTACACGCCACTGGAGGATAATAAAGAAAAACTTTCCGGGTTGGTATTCCACACCGTCAAGTTTTGTGACCTGTATTCCTATGATTATGCCAAGATAAAGAAAAGCCTTTCCATACCTGTGCTTAAATTGGAAACCGACTACTCCCTTCAAAGCGAGGGCCAGCTCAAAACAAGGATAGAAGCCTTTATTGAAGCCTTGAAAAGGGAAAAGCCGGGGCACTATAACCGCAAGCAGGCCTATGTATGCGGCATCGACAGCGGTTCTTTGTCTACCAATGCGGTTATACTCAATGGACAAAGGGAGATACTGTCCTATTCTATAATACCTACCGGTGCCAAGAGCGTAGACAGCGCAGTCAAGGCCTTTGACGATGCCCTGGAAAAAGCGGGTATTGGACGGGATGATATATCCTATGTAGTATCCACCGGATATGGCAGAATCAGCATACCCTTTTCCAACAAAATAGTAACCGAAATAACATGCCATGGCAGGGGTGCCCATTTCTTAAATAACAATATCCGCACAATAATCGATATTGGGGGTCAGGACAGCAAAATAATAAGGCTTAATGATGACGGCGAAGTGGTGGATTTTGCCATGAACGACAAGTGCTCGGCCGGTACGGGAAGGTTTCTGGAGGTCATGGCCAAAACCCTCGAATTGTCCCTTGAAGAAATGGCGCAGGAAGGGGCTAAGTCTAAGGAAGACCTGAACATTACCAGCATGTGTACAGTGTTTGCGGAATCCGAGGTAATATCCCTAATAGCTAAGAACAAGGACAAGGCTGATATTATCAGGGGCTTAAACAAGTCAATAGCCGGTAGGACCCTATCCCTCCTTGAAAGAATGGGCAGAAGGAAGGGCTATATGATGACCGGTGGCGTGGCCAAAAACTCGGGTGTGGTACAAGCATTGAAGGAAAGGCTAGGCGAAGAGATTTATGTGCCGGAGGAACCACAAATAGTGGGGGCTTTAGGTGCTGCCCTCATCGCCCTTGAGAATACAGTAAACTAGAAAGGAACGACTAATATGGACTGCGTGAGATATACAAAATGTTTTGAGGTACACTATCATGAGATAAACCATTACCAGGAGGTTACGCCGGCTACCTTATTAAACTATTTAGGAGAAACGGCACTTTCCCATACCGAAGCGGCAGGCTACGGCTTAAACCGATTGGGTCTGGATGATAAGGGATGGGTAATAAGCCGTTGGCTGCTTAATATGGAAAAGTATCCCCATTGGGAAGATGAGGTGCAAATTGAAACGTGGGCTTGTAATTTCCAGAGGTTTTATGCAACAAGGGAGTTTCTTATAAAGGATAAAGCCGGTAATGTACTGGGCAGAGCCACGTCTTTGTGGATATTCCTTGACATAGTCAAAAGAAGGCCTGTCAGGATTCCGGAACACATAAAGCAGTGTTATGGTACCTGCCCCGATAAAGCCGTACAGACACTCTTTAGCGATTTATCACCCCTCAAATTTCCTGACATTAAAAGGGAATTCACGGTCAGGCTGAGTGATATAGATACAAATGAACATGTAAACAATAGTAAATACGTAGAATGGATAATGGAGACCATACCCATGGAAATATATAATAAGTCTATACTTACGTCCCTTGAAATTGAATATAAAAAGGAGACGTACTATGGTACAAATCTTTATGCCTCTAGCAAGCAAATCCAGGACTGCGGATTATCAAGCAAGTACATACATAGCATCTGCGATACCCATTCGGGCGTACAACTGGCATTGGCACAAACAAGCTGGAAGACCAGAAAACCGTGACAAAGGCATAAACGGCTTTCACTGCGCCTGCTTCCAAATATAGGGAATGCCAAATTTTATCCCGCGATTTGGTGCGCTACCAATAGCCATAAAAATATTCAAATGACTGTCAGGATAATCTATAAGTAGATATCTGAAAATTCTATGTTGATTTTTTCCACATGTGCTTGGCTTTCGATATCGCGGGAGAAACTTAATTGGTTTTCTGCAGCAGTTAAAACTGTGCATGGTATTTCTATGATAAACTCACTTCCTTTACCCAACTGGCTGTTTAAAGTTATTGTTCCGTTATGTTTTTCAACCAATGCCTTAACAATGGATAAACCAATACCACTTCCTTCGTAACACCTTCTTAAGGATGAATCTACATGTTTAAATCTATCGAATATACACTTTTGTTTATCCAAAGGTATACCTATCCCCGTATCCTTTATTGCGATTTTTATTCTTTCACCGAGGTCAGAAACAGACACCCATATAATACCGTCCCTTTGTGTATATTTTATTGCATTTGAAAGAAGGTTTAGGATAATCCGTTCAATTTGATCAGGGTCGCATGCCATAATTTTTTCTTCGGTATTAGTATCAAAGAATATGTTAATCCCCCTATTCCTTGCATAATCCACAATAGACATGGTTATATTCTCTACAAGGCTGATAATATTATAGTTTTGCAGCTGCAACTCAAAATAACCGGAGTCAATTTTGGTTATATCTATTAGATTGTTTATAAGCCTCAGCAGCCTAAAACAATTCTGCTGTATGGTTTTTAGGTATTTACTATCCTTAATGGAAAGGTCTCCTTTAGCCTCTTTTGATTTGAGCAATTGGACTGTAGAGAAAATAACATTGAGGGGAGTCCTTAATTCATGGGAGATATTCGAGAAAAACTCAGTCTTAATTCTATCGTATTCCAATGTTTCATTTAGCATTTCTTTGTTCTTCTGTATATCCCTTTCCAGTTCACTAATTCTATTGAAGGGTGTAATATCCCTGACCACCGATAACAGCGTTGAGTGTCCCTGAAAATCATATCGGGTGGAAATAACCTGGACATCCCTTATTTCACCGTTTTTCCAGATTAATTTACTTTGTATATAGTTATATTCTTTACTGCTGCTCATTGCCTCTTCAATAAATTTTTTTAGAGCATATCTCATTTCAACAGGTGCAAATTGTAGTATGGACATGCCTAGCAGCCCATCGGGGTCATTATGCCCAACTATATGCTTAGCCGATTCATTGCAGTAGAATATCCTCTTTTCGTCGTGTACAAAAATACAATCGGGTATAAGTCGGATAAGATCCTTATACCTCTTTTCACTCTTTTTTATTTGCTCATCTTTGATCAGAAGTTCTACGTTTTTAATAAGATAAGGCTGGTTTCGGTGCTTGGTTATTACGTAGCTGTGATTTTTTATTATTTGAGCAATTTCCATTGCATCCAACTTGTTAACATCATAAAGACACATCACAATAAAAGACAAGTCAGAAATAATATTATTAATATTTTGCTCATAGTATTCAAAATCCCTATAAAAACTTTCTTGCAGCCATGAAGTATCTCCGATTGCCCTTAGGCCGTCATACCCACTGTCTAAAGCATGTCGGATAAGTTCATTCCACTGCCGGTTCACTCTTATATCGTTAAAATTATTATCTTTTAAATACCATTGTGTATAGGGGACTATCTGTAATTGACCCCTTTTAAGGTACGAATCGACATCTTCAACCCATTCACTCAAATTATCCTTTATCTCTCCAAAACTTGTATTATCAGCATAAATCCATATGCATAATTCATTGTTTATTAAACCCTGATAAATATATGGCACCATAACATCAAAAAAGTCTGCCTTTGATGAATATAGCAAACCAATATGGGTACCCCATGGAATGTTGCCGATAATAGTTATCCCCGAATCTCTGATATTAGAATCCATATGCATTCTCCGCCGTATCTATCAAACTGATAATAAATTTACATAACATAGAAATACCTTCTAAATTTGCCAACGTAAATATTATAATGAGAAATCAAAATATTATCAATACCCATATTTTTTTAACGTTGTTTACCCCTCGAATCTGCTTAAAAAAGCTTTGGTGCGGTCATGCTGGGGATTGTTTATTACCGCTTCGGGCACTCCCTCCTCCACTACAACACCTTCGTCCATGAATATAATATGGTCGGCCACATCTCTGGCAAAACTCATTTCATGGGTTACGATGACCATGGTCATATTCTCTGCCGCCAAGTCCTTTATAACCCTTAGGATCTCCCCTGTCAGTTCGGGATCCAAAGCAGAGGTGGGTTCATCAAAAAATAACACCTTAGGGTTTAAGGCCAAGGCCCGGGCTATGGACACACGCTGCTGCTGCCCGCCGGATAATTGGTACGGATATGCATCTTCCTTTTCAGACAAGGACATTTTCTTCAGCAATTCCCGTCCTATGGCCAGGCTTTCTTCCTTATCCTTCTTTTGAACGGTTATCAATGGATCTATCACATTTTTTATTACCGAATAATGAGGAAAGAGATTAAAATTTTGGAATACCAAACCGTAATAACGCTGGATTTTTTTCAGTTGTTTGGGGGGAGCAAATACGGCTTTTCCGTCAGGCCCGGTGGTTACGGCATGTTCCCCCAGGTAAATCAATTCACCGGAGTCCATTGTTTCCAGCATGGTTGCGCATCTCAACAGAGTAGACTTTCCCGATCCCGACGGACCGATAATGGCAACAACCTGCCCTTGCTCAACATCCAGGGAAATGCCTTTTATTACCTTAAGATCATCAAAGCTCTTTACTAAATTCTTTATTTCCAAATACTTCATATCCTTAGCCCCCTATCTAAAATAGCTGAGTTTTTTCTCTATCCATTCCATTACCGAAGCTACTATGAAATTAAAAATATAGTAAAATACTCCCGCCACCACGAAGGGGATCATACTTGTCTGGGCAGAAGCTATTGCCTTTGCCTCTGTAAACATTTCCGGAACGGAAATAGCAAAGGCCAAGGAAGTGTCCTTTACCAGGGTAATAACTTCATTTGTTATCGATGGAAGAATACGTTTTATAACCTGGGGCAATATTATCCTTATAAAGGTCTGTCTCTTGCTGTAACCCAACACCTTTGCCGCTTCATACTGCCCCTCAGGCATTGATTCTATGCCTCCCCGGTAGATTTCCGCAAAATACGCTGCATAGTTGAGCACAAAGGCTATAATAGTAGCCACAAAGCGGTAACCCCTGGGCAGTGACAGGTTAAACAAATAAAAGGGTCCAAAATATACCACCATTAATTGAAGTATTAACGGCGTACCCCGCATTATTGAAATATATACCTTCACAATATTCCTTAAAACCGCATTGCGGGACATGCGGCCAAAGGCAACGAACAATCCCAAGGGAAGGGAAAAAACCAGAGTAAGTGCAAAAATCTCAGCAGACGTTAACAACCCTTCACAAAGTTTTAATAATAATACCGACCATTCCACTATAATGCCCCCGTTTCTCTAGGCTATAAAAGAAAGGACCATCTCGTAAGGGACAGCCCTTTCTCTTTAGTTAAATACTATTTTACAAAAGCTATTTACCTATTGTCGTGATATCCTTACCAAACCATTTTTCGGAGATTTCAGCCATTGTACCGTCCTTAGCCATTTTCTCCAGGGTTTCCTGGACTTTATCCCTCAAAGCTTCATTGCCCAATAGAAAACCTACGCCGTAATCTTCTGCCGCTAGGGTTTCTTCCAATACGACAAAGTCACTTCCCCGTTTTTCTATTTGATAATTGGCAACAGTATCGTCCATGGCGACGGCATCCACTGCACCGGCTTCCAAGTCCATTAAAGCGGTGTTGTAATTATCAGCTTTGATGTAGTCCCCAAAGGTATCCACTAAATCCGGCCTGTCATTTAAGGCTGCTTCTGCACTGGAATCTAACTGTACCGCCACTGTCTTTCCTGCTAAATCGGCCAGGGTTTCAATTCCCGAATCGGCCCTAACAACAAATACCTGGTTATTGGACATGTAAGGTTCTGTCCATGTATAATCGTCTTCCCGTCCGTTGATAGTAAAGCCGTTCCAAATACAATCAATGTTTCCGGACTCCAATTCCATATCCTTTGCATCCCAGGCGATGGGCTGTAGTTCAAGCTCCAAGCCTAAACGGTCTGCTACTTCCGCTGCCAATTCCAAGTCAAAGCCGGTAAACTCTCCGTATTAGCACGCTAAAGTAAAGATTAAGTTACCTTTTTTATTATTAACTTTACTTCCTTATTTTAACAAGCAAATGATATAAAAAAAGCACCTCCTCTATGGAGATGCCTTAAAAATATCCATTTCGCTTATGTGATCTTCTTTGTCCCGCAAAAGGCCTTAGTAGTCCATATCAGGCGGCACAGGTGGTGCCTGCTTCTTCTCCGGCTTTTCCACTACAGCACCTTCAGTAGTGAGTATCATGCTTGCAATGGAAGCCGCATTCTGCAACGCCGACCTAGTAACCTTGGCAGGATCTACGATCCCTGATTTAAACATATCTACATATTCTTCCTTCGAAGCGTCAAAGCCTACACTCTTTTCGCAGGCCTTTACCTTCTCCACGATTACAGACCCGTCAAGCCCGGCATTGGCTACAATCTGGCGCAATGGTTCCTCCAATGCCCTAAGTACAATGGAAGCACCGGTTTTTTCATCATCCTTAAAGTCCTTAACCGTTTCGGTCAATTCCAAAAGGGCGTTGATATAAGCCTTGCCACCACCGGGTACGATTCCTTCCTCCACAGCTGCCCGGGTAGCGTTTAAAGCGTCCTCCACCCTGTACTTTTTCTCCTTCATCTCGGTTTCGGTAGCAGCCCCAACCTTGATGACGGCTACACCGCCAGCCAGCTTGGCCAGGCGCTCATTGAGCTTTTCCTTATCATAATCCGATGTGGTAGTTTCAATCTGTCTCTTAATGGACTCAACCCTATCCTTAATGGCTTTTTGATCTCCTGCGCCCTCAACTATAATTGTATTTTCCTTTTCCACCTTGACGGATTTAGCTTTGCCCAGCCAATCTAATTTAATGTCCCTTAGACTGGTGCCCAATTCTTCGGAAATCACCTGCCCACCCGTAAGAATGGCAATATCCTGCAGCATTTCCTTCCTTCTGTCACCGAAACCGGGCGCTTTCACCGCAACACAGGTAAAGGTACCCCGAAGCTTATTTACAACAAGGGTTGCCAGAGCTTCCCCCTCCACATCCTCCGCAATCAACAGCATCTTTCCTCCATTATTGACCAGCAACTCAAGGGCGGGCAATATATCCTGGGCACTGCTTATCTTCTTATCGGTAATGAGAATAAAGGGATTTTCCAAAATAGCTTCCATCTTATCGTTATCCGTTACCATGTAAGGCGATATGTAACCCCTGTCAAACTGCATTCCCTCTACTATCTCAATGGTGGTATCGGATGTTTTGTTCTCTTCCACGGTGATAACCCCTTCGGCTGTTACCTTATCCATGGCATCGGCAATCAACTGCCCTATTTCTTCGTCTTCGGATGAGATGGTTGCCACAAATGCCATATCGTCCTTGCCCTTTATCTTCTGGCTGTCCTTCTTGATTATTTCAACCGCCTTTTCTACCGCTTTTTCTATTCCCTTCTTTAACATGATTGGGTTTGCGCCGGCGGCTACGTTTTTGAGTCCTTCTCTTACCAATGCCTGGGCGAGGAGGGTCGCCGTAGTGGTACCGTCACCGGCCACGTCATTGGTCTTGCTAGCCACTTCCTTAACCAGTTGGGCTCCCATATTTTCATAGGGGTCCTCCAACTCAATTTCCTTTGCAATGGTAACACCATCATTTGTTATAATGGGCGAACCATATTTTTTGTCCAGGACAACATTTCTTCCCCTTGGGCCTAAAGTAACTTTAACGGTATCCGCAAGTATATTCATTCCCGCTTCAATAGACCTTCTAGCTCTTTCGTCATACGCAATCAGTTTTGCAGCCATAGTGTACATACCTCCCTATTCAATTATTGCCAGGATATCATCCTGTTTTACGAATAGATAGTTTTCCTCTTCCAGCTTGATCTCCGTCCCAGCGTATTTGCTGTAAAGAACACGGTCGCCTTTTTTAACAGGGATTTTTACAATCTTCCCATCCTTTACCTCTCCCGGACCAATCTCGATTACTTCTGCCATATATGGCTTTTCCTTGGCATTGGACGGCAGAACGATACCGCTTTTTGTGGTTTCTTCACTCTCAATTTCCTTTAACAGTACCCTTGAGCCCAGTGGTCTGATCTTCATAAGATAAACCAACTCCTTTCCATATGTTAAAGTTTATATTATTGGTCAGCATCCACTGTCCCTTGCATCAATAAAGAATTAATTAAATTGCCGCCAATTAAAAAAGCGTATTAAACTCCCCTCTATTGTTTATATAAATTCCAGTAATAATTAAAGGCTATTTATATTAATATCAATAGATGAAAAGGAATATTAAACGCTTTATTAGCACTCACTATAATCGAGTGCTATTAATATTTTAGTAAATTTAGATTTTTTTGTCAATATCTTTTTCTTAAATTTTTCTGTTGAAAGAATATCGTTCCATAACAAGGTAAAGGATAAGATCATGCAATAATAAGATCATGCAATGATAAGATCATACAATATTGGTATTACTACACCACGAATGGGCATTTAAACTTGAGATTTATATTTGTTATTTAGTGAAAAAACTTGTTGACAATACCGCCCCCATTGGTTAAACTATATTTATATTAACTGAATCGAGTTTAAACCATTGATTAAGAAGAGTAGGCAGGGCAGTTCATTTTAAGAGAGCCTCTGGCTGGTGGGATTGAGGTATTTGAAACCTTGCTGAATGGGCTTATGAGGTCAGGAAGAAAGGCAATAGGCTAAGTAATGCCTGACGGGTTCTCCATCCGTTACCATAGGAGCATATATGATTGTATATGTAACGAGTGGGTGATTTTTCGCCAATCGGGGTGGCACCGCAGAAGTAATGAAGATATAGACTTTTGTCCCGGCAATTTGCTGTGACAAAGGTCTTTTTGTTTGGGCAAAAAACAACTATTTACCCATGGCAGGAAAAACAGGTCTTAGTCGTATTGCCTTTATAATAAGAAAATTAAGTGAAAGGAGATTACAATTATGTCAAGAATTCCACACAGACTGTATTTAACAGAGGAGCAAATGCCGAAAAAATGGTATAATCTTCGTGCAGATATGATAAACCAACCGGAACCAATGCTTAATCCTTCAACCTTTGAACCGATAAAGGAGGAGGATTTGTATCCTATATTCTGCAAAGAACTTGCCCGTCAGGAGATGGATAGCACCACCAGGTACGTTGAAATACCAGAAGGCATACAAAATTTTTATAAGATGTATCGGCCATCGCCGTTGATTCGTGCCTATAACCTGGAAAAGTATTTGGAAACACCGGCTAAAATCTATTACAAATTTGAGGGCAACAATACCTCGGGTAGCCACAAACTAAATTCCGCCGTTGCCCAGGCATATTATGCAAAGGAACAGGGGTTGACCAGCCTCACCACCGAAACCGGTGCCGGTCAATGGGGCACCGCACTGGCAGAGGCCTGTTCATATTATAAAATTCCCCTGACTGTTTATATGGTTAAATGCTCCTATGAACAGAAACCATTCCGCAAATCAATCATTCAAACCTTTGATGCAAACGTAATCGCCAGCCCCAGCGACACCACCGAAGCAGGGCGCAGAATCCTTGCAGAGAACCCGGATACCGGAGGCAGCCTTGGCTGTGCCATCTCAGAAGCCGTAGAAAAGGCGGTAACCACCGATGGATGCAGGTATGTATTAGGGTCTGTTCTTAACCAGGTGCTACTGCATCAATCTGTTATAGGCCTGGAATCCAAAACCGCCATGGATCTATTAGGCGAATATCCCGATATTGTCATCGGCTGCGCCGGAGGCGGTTCCAACTTAGGCGGATTAATTGCCCCCTTTATGCAGGATAAACTATTGGGCAGAGCAAACCCTAGGATTATCGCCGTTGAACCTGCCTCCTGTCCGTCCTTTACCCGAGGAAGATATGCCTATGATTACTGCGATACCGGTAAGGTTACTCCCCTGGCAAAAATGTACACCTTAGGCAGCGGTTTTATGCCTTCTGCCAACCATGCAGGTGGTTTAAGGTACCACGGCATGTCACCGATTTTATCAAAACTGTACCACGACGGCTATATGGAGGCAGTAGCGGTGGAACAGACCAAGGTGTTCGAAGCAGCCTGCCTCTTTGCAAAGCAGGAAACTATCCTCCCGGCGCCGGAATCCGCCCATGCCATACGGGCAACCATTGATGAGGCTATAAAATGTAAAGAATCAGGGGAAGCCAAAACTATCCTATTTGGTCTTACGGGTACCGGATACTTTGACATGACGGCCTACAGCGCATATCTGGAAAACAACATGACGGATTATATACCCACGGACGAAGACCTGGAACGGGGTTTTGCACAGCTTCCGAAAATCCCTGGCATACAAGAATAGCATGACTTTTAAAAGTGAAAAAGGACGAAACCGTCCTTTTTCACTTTATAGCCGCATAACCTTCAACTACAGCCGGGGATATTTTCCATCCGGTTGCCTGTACCCCACCTTTTCAATGATTCCGTTAGAGGCACTCATTCAACTTCATAACCCGATTTTACATTATTATACTCGATTATACTCGTTTTTACCGGGGATTTAAATAATGATACCAATACCACAAAAGGATAGATGTATTGTAACTTTATCGGTTTCTTATAATACAATATATTGAAGGAAAAAGCTTATGGCAGGTGAAAAAAGTGCAACACCGTATTACACAGCCGTCCAATCTTTTGGACCACCATGGCCGGCTGATACAAACCGGATATGCCACATCCCCTCTGTTAATATACAATAGAAAAGATGTAGCCAAAAAGTTTCGTTTGAAGGAATGGGACTATTATTCAATATCCAGCAGAAAATGGGCCTTTACATTGACGGTAGGAAACAGTATAGGCTTCCTGCTCATTAGTGCAACATTATTGGATTTTAGATATGGCTATAAACACTCTAAAACCGTAATAAGGTTCGTCCCTAAATGGAAGCTGCCTGAATCATCCCAGACCGGTAATATACTTTATAAAGATAAAAGGGTGGAGTTAAGTATTGTCCATAAGTGCAACCGACGGTATCTCTCCTTATACATGGAGGATTTTTTAGGTCCTTCGGACTTGGAAGCGTACATTGTTCTGTCCAAGGAACCCAGGGATTCCATGGTGATTGCAACGCCCTTTACCGAAAACAGCAAATATTTTTATTATAATCGAAAAATAATTGGGATGGCAGCCAGTGGATATGTACGGATTAGGAATAGGTACTATTCCTTTAAGCCCCGTAATTCCTTCGGTGTCTTTGATTGGGGACGGGGGGTATGGCCGTATAAGACCAACTGGTATTGGAGCTGCGCCCACGGTTTTATCGGCAATGATGCCTTTGGGTTTAATCTTGGATGTGGGTTTGGTGATACTTCGGCGGCAACGGAAAATATGTTGTTTTTCAATGGAGTCGCCAATAAATTGGCCCATGTCCATTTTTTTATTAAAAAGAAAAACGGTCGGTTTGAATATATGAAACCATGGCTTGTTGCTTCGTCTGATAATCGGATTAAAATGTTCTTTCTTCCCATTATCGACAGGGCTGTTAAGCTGTCAATCATCTTTCTTTCAACGGATCAGCATTTGATTTTCGGCCGATTCTACGGCCGGGCGGTTTTAGATAATGGTAAGGTTATATTTTTTAAAGGTTTGCCAGGCTTTATAGAAAGATTTATAAACAGATGGTAGGATATTTTATAAAAAGCAAGGGCTCAACGAATTGAATTGTTGAGCCCTTGCCATGGCGTATCCACCGCCCATGGAACCGTTAATAATTATAAATCAACAGATAATTTCATTTCTTCTTCGGCCGTCAATTTTTCCCATGCAGCCATGTTGTAAATGCAACCCGGATCGGGTGCCAGATAGTCCCCGAAGTAACCGTACGCTCTGGCTCTACAGCCACCGCACATGCTGCGGTAGTCGCAACTGCCACAGTGTTCTTTTAAAGTTGAACGGTCACGTATTTCCTTCAACACCTCTGAGTTATGCCAGATGTCCTGTAGACTCTCCTTGCGTAAATCTCCGACTTTAATGGGTAAAAATACGCATGGTGTTATAAAACCGTTTGGCTGAATGGCGCAATACGCTCGTCCTACTCCGCACCCACCAATATATTCCGACAACGTTTTTGCGTATTCTCCTTTGGCGTAACCGTAGTGGCTGGTAATAATAACGTCCTCGGGAGCATTTACGTAGCAATACCTTCCATACTGGGGACAAGTAGAAAAGGCTCCAAATTCGTTTTCTAAAAAGGCACTATGTAGTATGTGCATCATCTCTTCACGCATTTCTGGTGTCAGGTCGTCCTTTACTATATCCTTGCCGCGACCCACAGGTATAAAATTAAATGCATAGAAGAGATTAACTTTTAAGTCCTTGGCCAATTCAATGAGTTCTTCCATTTCAGGAAAGTTATTGCGGGTCACCGTTGTGGCCATACCCACTTCTAGCCCGTCCACTTCAACACAATTCTTTATTCCTTCTATGGTACGATTCCAATAACCTTGTCCACCTCGGAAATTATCGTGTATCTCTGGTTTAGCGCTATCCACACTTATTTCTACATAATTCACACCAACTTCTTTCAACCGTGCCGCTACATCCTTGGTGATCAATGTACCATTGGTAGCAACTGAAAGGTGAAGCCCTTTATTATGGGCGTATTCGGCTACCGTCCAAAAGTCCTTGTGCATCAAGGGTTCTCCCCCTGAAAAGGCCAGTGAAGTAACATCGTTGCGATCCAATTCATCGATTACCTTTAGACGTTCATCTAAGGTAAGTTCATCAGGCAATACATGATGGGCATCCTGGTAGCAATGTTTACACTTTAGATTACAAGCATTGGTAAAATTCCATACGACGAGTATGGGTGAGGAAAAGATTTGTGGAGTACTCAAGCCAAATTCGGATACACTTCGGGCTACATTACTTATGCCCCGGCGATAAAAAGGTACAGAATAAACCTCCTTCACCAATTGAGCTCGTTTCATTTTTAGTATGTAGGGCAGAAAGGAAATAAAAATAAAGTAGGGTATGTATTTCAATTTAACTTTACCCTGCCCCGCGTAGGCTGCAAACATTTCATCAATAAAGGTTCTACCACTGTCCTCTCGCTTGGATAATTTTTTTAAATTCCATTGCACAAAGGAGTTACTTAGAAATTTACGTACTTGCTCAGCTTTAACCATAAGAATACCCCCTTTATAAGTTATGTTTTTTTGTATATCTTCATATGTTAAAGCTTTCGTAGGTTGTATCATTAAATATCTTGTTATATACTATGATAGAACTTAAA
>JBMNSO010000007.1:0-31349 GCA_050945235.1 Mahellales bacterium | reverse complement strand
TGATGTAATAATCGCGGCAGCAGGAAAGGCTGCCCATTTACCCGGAATACTGGCTGCTTTTACCCCGGTACCGGTAATAGGTATTCCTATAAAGTCATCGGCATTGGATGGCATGGACGCTCTGCTTTCAATCGTCCAAATGCCCCCCGGCATTCCGGTAGCAACCGTTGGAATAGACGGTGCACAAAACGCTGGTTTGCTGGCCGCACAGATTCTGTCTTTAAAATATACAAAAATCGTGGGCAAGCTAGAGGATTTCCGGGCAGCAATGGTAGCTGAAGTTGAAAAAAAGGATGCTAAGATAAGGAAGGAGGCAGCTGACATATGAAAAAGCTAGAACTATTATATGAAGGTAAAGCTAAAAAGGTTTATAAAACCGATATGGAGGATAGGCTTATTGTTGAGTATAAGGACGATGCCACAGCTTTTAACGGTTTAAAAAAGGGCACCATAGTGGGAAAAGGTGTTATAAATAATAGGGTATCCAATCATCTATTCCAGTTACTGGAGAGGTCGGGTATTGCCACCCACTATGTGGAGGAGATAAACGACAGGGAGACAATAGTAAAGAAGGTTGAAATAATTCCCGTCGAAGTAATAGTAAGGAATATTGCTGCCGGTAGTCTTTCAAAGAGATTGGGTATACCGGAGGGCAGGGTGCTAAACCATACTGTGTTGGAGTTTTGCTACAAAAACGATGAACTGGGAGATCCCATGGTAAATGAATATCATATCTATGCCATGGACCTGGCAACACCCCAAGAAATTAAAACCATTTCGGAGATGTCCTTTAAGGTAAATGATATATTAAGGGCTTATTTAAAGGATCTAAAAATAGATTTAATCGACTTTAAGCTGGAGTTTGGACGTTTTAAGGGCCAGGTTGTGCTGGCCGACGAGATTTCGCCGGATACTTGCAGGTTCTGGGATTCCACCACCGGCGAAAAGCTTGATAAGGATAGGTTTAGAAGGGATTTGGGCAACGTTGAGCAAGCTTACCAGGAAATACTCAAAAGGCTTATGGGTGAAAGGTAAGGATAATGAATCAGGTGACGGGAGACAATAATATGCTATGTGAGCCAAACATAATGATGGATAAACTAAAGGAAGAATGCGGTGTATTTGGTATATACGACAAGGACGGTATTGACTGTGCTGATGCGTGTTATTACGGTTTATATGCCCTTCAGCACAGGGGACAGGAAAGCGCCGGTATTGCCATATCAACTGATAAGGGGATTGTATACCACAAACAAATGGGACTTGTGGTTGAGGTCTTTACCAGGGATAAGTTGCAGCAACTCAACCGAGGCAATATTGCCCTGGGGCATGTAAGGTATTCCGCCGCCGGGGATAGCCATACGGTAAATGCCCAGCCCCTTGTGATAAAATATAAGGGCGGGGATATAGCCCTTGCCCATAACGGCAGTTTAACCAATGCACAGGAACTAAGACGGGAGATGGAAGAGAAGGGTGCAATATTTCAAACCTCCATCGATAGCGAAGTTATTGCAACATTGATTGCACAGTATAGGAACGAGGACTTGGTGACTGCTGTGGAAAAAACCATAAACAGGATTAAGGGTTCCTATGCGATCGTTATGATGACAAAGGATAAACTCATCGGTATAAGGGATCCCTATGGCATAAGGCCGCTGGCTTTGGGTAGGATCAATGATTCCTATGTGCTGGCATCGGAAACCTGTGCCTTTGATGCAGTGGGTGCTGATTATATAAGGGATGTAAAGCCGGGGGAAATCATAATTATAGATAAAGACGGCTTAAATTCTATTCAGACCAAGGTACCGCTAAAGTCCAGCCTGTGTATATTTGAGTTTGTATATCTGGCCAGGACTGACAGCACCATTGATGGTATCAGCGTGTATCAAGCAAGAAGGGAGGCAGGTAGGTACCTGGCTATGGAGCACCCTGCCGATGTGGATATGGTGATCGGGGTACCTGATTCGGGTACGACCGCAGCTATTGGCTATGCGGAGCAAAGTAATATACCCTATGGCGAAGGTTTGATAAAAAACCGTTATGTGGGTAGGACCTTTATCCAGCCCAGTCAATCCATGCGGGAACAGGCGGTTCGCATCAAGTTGAATGCCCTAAGAAAAATGGTTCAGGGCAAGAGGATAGCGATGATAGACGATTCAATAGTAAGGGGTACCACCAGCAGGAAAATCGTGGAGATGTTGAGGACGGCCGGTGCCAGGGAAGTGCATATGAGAATAAGCTCGCCCCCTGTGGTATCGCCCTGCTATTTTGGCATAGATACACCTTCCACAAACCAGTTGGTAGGTGCCGTTTACACGGTGGAAGAAATACGAAAGTTGATAGGTGCTGACAGCTTGGGGTATATTAGTATTGATGGTTTGCTCAAGACAGTTGAAGGAAGTAGCTGCCAATTCTGTACGGGATGCTTTAACGGTCAATATCCCATGGAAGTACCCTGTCATGATAAAGACGATATAAAATGTAGAAAACAGGAGGATAAAAATGGCGATTAGTTATGAAGATTCTGGCGTAGATATACATGCCGGGTATAAAGCCGTTGAGCTTATGAAGAAACATGTAGCCAGTACCTATAATAAAAATGTATTGGGAGGTATAGGCAGTTTCAGCGGTTTATATGCCCTAGATACCAAAGGGATAAAGCAACCTGTCTTGGTTGCCGGAGCCGATGGCGTGGGTACAAAACTGAAGATTGCTTTTTTAATGGATATACACAATACCATTGGCCAGGATTGTGTGGCAATGTGCGTCAATGACATCATATGCCAGGGTGCCTATCCCCTGTTCTTTCTAGACTATATTGCCACCGGCAAGCAGGAACCTGAAAAAATGGCCGCCGTTGTGGAGGGGGTAGCAGCGGGCTGTGTTCAGGCCGGTTGCGCCCTAATCGGTGGGGAAACGGCCGAAATGCCCGGGTTTTATAAAAATGGTGAGTATGATTTAGCGGGTTTTGCGGTGGGCATGGTGGATAGGGATAGAATAATAACAGGCAGTGATATAACCAAGGGCGATATATTAATAGGACTGTCATCTTCTGGTCTCCATAGCAATGGTTATTCATTAGTCAGAAGGTTAATGGTTGATAACAATAATGTTTTAGATCTATATAGCGATGATTTAGGTTGTACCTATGGACAGGAACTGTTAAAACCTACCAGGATATACGTAAAGGATATTTTCTCAATTCTTAAAAAGGTCAGGGTAAAGGGTATTGCCCATATAACGGGGGGCGGCTTTGTGGAAAATATACCCAGGATGCTGCCTGAGGGGCTTAAGGCCATTGTACACCGAAACAGCTGGGAGATACCCCCTATTTTCTCCATATTAAAGGCTATGTCCGGCCTTGAGGATATACAGCTGTTCAATACCTTCAACATGGGCATCGGTATGGTACTGGCAGTGGATAAAGGATCGGTGGATGATGTACTTAAGATAGGTAATGGTTTTAAATATAATGTCAATGTAATTGGGGAAATAGTGGAGGGAGAGACAGGTGTTGACATATGCCAGTAAAGAAAATAGCGGTCATGGTGTCCGGTGGGGGAAGCAACCTGCAGGCAATAATCGATGGTATTGAAAATGGATATATAACAAATTGCGAAATTGGTATTGTAATTTCCAATAAAACCGGAGTCTTTGCTTTGAAACGGGCAGAGAAGGCAGGTATTCCCAGCCATGTAGTAAGACCGTCAAAGTTTATTGATAAGGATCAATATAATAGGTACATATTGAGGCTATTAAAGGAAAATAAAATTGACTTTATAGTACTGGCCGGTTATTTGAGTATATTAGGGCCAGAGATTATAGAACATTATAGATATAAAATAATAAATATCCATCCTTCATTAATACCCAGTTTTTGCGGCATGGGGTTTTATGGGAGTAGGGTACATAAAGCCGTCCTGGATTACGGAGTGAAAATAACCGGTGCAACTGTTCATTTCGTTGATGAACAAGCCGATACCGGACCAATAATATTGCAACAGGCGGTGGAAGTAATGGATGGAGATAATGTAGATACTCTTTCCAATAGGGTGCTAGAAGTGGAGCACAAGCTATTGCCCTTAGCTGTTAAACTGCTGGTAGAGGGGAGACTAAAGATAGAAGGTCGATGGGTGTCAATAATACCAAAGGAGGAATAAACATGATAAAAAAGGCTTTAATAAGTGTGTCAGATAAGACTGGGATAGTTGAGTTTGGAAAGGATTTAGATAGTTTAGGAATTGAAATCATATCAACCGGTGGTACCGCCAAGGCATTAAGCGATGCAGGAATTAAGGTGACAAATGTATCGGATATAACGGGATTCCCTGAATGCCTAAATGGTAGGGTTAAAACCCTTCATCCAAAGATCCATGGCGGCTTATTGGCTGTCAGGGATAATGCGGAGCATATGAAACAGTTAAGGGAATTGGGTATTGATACTATAGATATGGTGGTAATTAACCTGTATCCCTTTAAACAGACTATTATGAAACCTGGGGTTACCCTGGAGGAAGCCATCGAGAATATTGATATCGGCGGACCTACCATGCTCCGATCGGCCGCCAAGAACTATCAGGGCGTGACCGTTGTAGTTGACCCAGGGGATTATGAAAGGGTATTGGAAGAAATTAGAGCCAATGGTGACACAAAGCTTGATACAAGGTACGGTCTTGCGCTAAAGGTTTTCGAACATACCGGCCAGTATGATGCCATGATAGCTCATTACTTAAGGAGTAGTAAGGGTCTTGACAAATTTCCTCAAAAGTTCACCATAACCTTTGAGAAGATTCAGGATATGAGGTACGGCGAAAACCCCCACCAGACTGCGGCTTTTTACAGGGAAGTTCTGCCGGTTAAAGGGAGTATAGCACAAGCTGTACAATTGCATGGAAAGGAGCTGTCCTTTAATAATATAAATGATACCAATGGAGCCTTGGATTTGCTCAGGGAATTTGAAGAACCTACCATAGTGGGTGTAAAACATGCTAATCCCTGTGGCGTAGGCAGCGCCGATAATATATACGACGCCTATATGAAGGCCTATGAAGCCGACCCCGTATCCATATTCGGTGGTATCATAGCTTCCAACAGGGAAATAGACGAAAGGACAGCAGCAGAAATAAATAAGATCTTCATTGAGATAGTCATTGCACCGTCCTTTTCACAGGAGGCACTTAGCATCCTAAAGGCTAAAAAGAATATCAGGTTGTTGCAATTGGAGGAAATAACAGCCAAGTTGCCGGACACCGCCATGGACATGAAAAAAGTTGGTGGCGGGCTTTTGGTCCAGGACATTGACAATACCTTGATTGACATGGATAGCCTCGAGGTGGTTACCAAAAGAAAACCCACCGACAAGGAGATGGAAGATTTGATATTCGCCTGGAAGGTGGTAAAGCATACCAAGTCCAACGGCATTGCCATTTGCAAGGATAAGCAATCCCTGGGAATAGGACCTGGTCAGGTGAACAGAATATGGGCAACCACCCAGGCGGTAGAAAGAAGTGGACAAAGGGTAAAGGGTGCAGTTTTGGCATCGGATGCCTTCTTCCCATTCCCTGATAGCGTAGAGGCTGCCGGTAAGGCAGGGATCACGGCAATAATCCAGCCGGGAGGTTCATTAAAAGATAACCTGTCCATAGAAAAGGCTGATGAATTTGGCATAGCCATGGTATTTACAAAAATGAGGCATTTTAAGCATTAAGAGTATGGGGGTATTGGATAGTGAAGGTACTAGTTATCGGGGGCGGTGGAAGGGAACATGCCCTTGTATGGAAAATCAGCCAAAGCAGCATGGTAAAAGAAATATACTGTGCCCCGGGCAATGGAGGAATATCTCAACTGGCAAAATGTGTTGATATATCTGCCACCGATATCGATGGCATGGTGGGGTTTGCTGTGGACAATAATATAGATCTGGTAGTGGTTGCACCGGATGATCCCTTGGTTTTAGGTGCGATAGACAGGTTTGAGGAAAAAGGCATAAAGGCCTTTGGTCCCAGTAAGGCTGCAGCTGCTATTGAGGGCAGTAAGACCTTTGCCAAGGATTTAATGAAAAGGTATGGTATTCCCACTGCCTCCTACAGGGTCTTTGACAATTTTACAGATGCCAAGGAATTTGTAACAACCTCCTGCCCTTTCCCGGTGGTTATCAAAGCAGACGGTCTTGCTCTTGGTAAGGGTGTAATTATTGCAAAGGACCAAGGAGAAGCAATCGAGGCGTTGGATAGTATGATGGTAAAGAGAATCTTTAACCAAGCTGGGGAAAGGGTGGTAATTGAACAGTTTATAACCGGTCCCGAGGTATCGCTGCTGGCTTTTACCGATGGGGAAACCGTGCTGCCGATGGTAAGCAGCCAGGATCATAAAAGGGCCTATGACAACGATGAGGGTCCCAATACGGGTGGTATGGGTGCTTTTTCTCCCAGTCCCTATTATACGGATGCCATACACAAACAGGTTATGGACAAAATAGTACATCCAACAATAAGGGCAATGAAACAAGAGGGGCGTCCCTTTAAAGGAGTTATATATTTTGGACTCATGCTTACAAAGGAAGGCCCTAAGGTATTGGAATATAACGCAAGGTTTGGCGATCCCGAAACCCAGGTGGTACTTCCCAGGCTGAAAAACGATTTGGTGGATATTTTTCTAAAAATAATAGACGGTAAATTAAAGGAAGTTGAACTTAAATGGGATAATAGACCCGCCGCATGTATAATACTGGCCTCCGGTGGATATCCAAAGGCATACCAAAAAGGCTATGAAATATCAGGCCTGGATAAGATAAAGGATAGTGACTGCATGGTGTTTCATGCAGGTACTGTATATAGGGATGGTAAATATTATACAAATGGCGGGAGGGTGCTTGGCATAACTGCCATGGGTGAATCCTTAACCAAGGCTGTGGGTAAGGCCTATCAAATGGTTGAAGGGGTATCCTTCCAAAACATGCACTTTAGACGGGATATTGGTTGCAAATAGTAATACTGCTGCCTATGACGGGTTTTGGGGTGTCATAGGCAGTTTATTATATTCTTTAACTATAAACGGTGGGTTTCAATATTAGAAAGGTAGGTACTATGAAAAAGGGATATATTCAAATATATACAGGAAATGGGAAAGGAAAAACAACTGCAGCCTTAGGTCTAGCCTTCAGGGCTATAGGCAGGGGGCTTAAGGTGATTATGATACAGTTTTTAAAGGGTAGTGATACAGGAGAACTACATTCTATAGAATATGTAAAACCTTATTTTGAGATCCACAGGTTTTGCGAAAGCAAAAAATTCTTTTGGCAGTTATCGGATATTGAGAAGGGTAAGCTCAAGGATGATATGGAAAGAGGACTTGCCTTTATCAAGGATATCATGGCCAATGGTGGTTGCGACCTGTTAATATTGGATGAAATGGTAGGGGCCGTAAATAATGGATTATTACCGGAGGGCACCCTTTGCCACCTGCTGGACCAAAAGCCTGAAGGGATGGAAATAGTGCTCACTGGCAGGGATGTCCCTAATCTCCTCAAGGAAAAAGCAGATTTGATAACCGAGATGAAGCCTGTGAAACATTATATGGACAAAGGTGTAAAGGCAAGAAAGGGTATCGAGTTTTAAAAGGGTAATCATGCATATTTCTCAACAATAATCTGGAAGGCTTTATACAGATATGTTTATATAAAAAGGGAGTGACCCCTATTACTAAGAAGCAGTATTACGTCACTCCCTTTATGTTTTTATTCGTTCAGTAATACAAGCCAAAGACACAAATCTAGAGTTCAAAGGCTTGGATTATTGCTTCTACAGCTGCCTTTTCATCTATCTGATCTATAATATAAGAAATCTTAGTTTCCGAAGTTGTAATTATCTTTATCTGGATATCCTGTTCGGCCAAAATGTTAAACATTTTGGCGGCAACTCCTGATTGTCGTTCCATACCCTGGCCTTCCACAGTCAGTTTAGTAACCTCGGTGAAAATGTCCAATCTTAGCTTCGGCAGCCTGTTTTTGAAAGTGCCTATGCATTCAATTGCTTGGTTGAGCTGGTGCTCAGGCATGCTAAAGGATATGTCTACAAGGCCGTCTACAGGTGCCGTTTGACTTATCATATCTATATTAATTTTCCTTTCGGCAATGTTGCTAAAGATTTCGGCTATTATCCTCGGCTGTTGTGGTATATTATTTAGAGTAATCATAGCATCGGTATTGGATGTATACACATTGGTAACCAAGCTCTTTTCTAGCACTATATCCTCCATATTATAAAGACCGGGTTCTTTATCAACAATATACCTTGCTGCCTTTATAGCCCCGGCTGCAAATATTTCCCTGGAGAGGGCCATATGCTTGATTTCTAATACTTCATCATGACCGGCATATAATACAGTATGTTCACCCACTATGGTGCCACCTCTTACAGCATGAATGCCTATCTCGGCGGTTGAACGTTTATCTGATTTAGGATTTCTACCGTAGGTGAAATTTTTTGAGTTACGTAACACATCGTTTATTGCCTTTGCTAAGGACAGAGCGGTGCCACTGGGCGCGTCTATTTTCTTATTATGGTGTTTTTCAATGATTTCAATATCGAAACCTTCTCCCAATACACTGGTGGCCTTTCTTACAAGGTCCACCATTACATTTACACCCAAGGACATATTGGACGAAATGAATACCGGTATTTCCCGGGATACATTTTCTAATAATTCGTAATTGTCCTTGGAAAAACCTGTCGTTGCAACAACTAAGGGAACCTTTTTATCCTTGGCGTATTGTATAATATCGTAAAGGGCTTCAGGCCTGGAAAAGTCTATTATTACATCTGGTTTTACATTGCATTCGTCGAAGTTTGAAAATACGGGTATACAATTACTTTTAATATCGGGATATTTATCGATACCCGCCACAACAGTAACCTTTGGATCCTTTTGCGCTACTTTAATTACAACCTGACCCATAGCACCATTGCAGCCATTTACGACCACATTTATCATAAAGTTATTTCACTCCTTATTCAAGTTCAAAACCGTATTCTGTTAGTCTTTGCTTTAGTATTTTTAAATTATTATCCGCCATGGGTGTAAGCGGTAGTCTTAACTTGCCCGCGTCAAAGCCTATAAGATTTAAGGCTGTCTTTACGGGGATGGGATTTACCTCAAGGAACAATGCTTCAACCAATGGATTCAGCTTAAATTGCAACTTTCTGCTGCTATCAATGTCCCCCTCTAGGAATTTTATTACCAAGTCGTGGGTATCCCTTGGCGCTATATTAGCAACCACAGAAATTACACCAATCCCCCCCACAGACAGTACGGGTACTATATGGTCGTCGTTACCGGAATACAAATCGATTTTGTCGCCACATAACCTGGCCATTTCCGTAATTTGCGTTATATTACCACTGGCTTCTTTTATTCCTCTAATATTTTCCAGGGTGCTTAATTCCTTCAAGGTAACCGGGGTCATGTTTACCGTGGTACGGCCGGGTACGTTGTATATGATTATTGGTATGTTAACGGCATCATTAATTCTTTTATAATGTTCGATTAAACCTCTTTGGGTTGCTTTATTATAATAGGGTGTTACTATTAGCAACCCATCGGCCCCTAAAGCTTCAGCCTTTTTTGAAGCCTCTACAACCGCTAAAGTATCATTCCCACCGGTACCGGCTATTACAGGTACCCTTTTATTTACCTTGTTCACAGCAAATTTTATAACCGCTTCCTTTTCGTTCTTTGTCATGGTGGATGGCTCGCCGGTGGTACCGCACACTATTATAGCATCTGTTTTATTGGCTATCTGGTATTCGATGTGTCTTTCAAAGGCGTCAAAATTCACACCTTTTTCGTCAAAGGGTGTAACTATAGCCACGCCGGAACCTTTAAAAATACTCACATTAATCATCCCCTCTGAAATTTTTTACTGCTCTTCCCAGAACCTAATCAGTTGTTGTGCTATCTGCACAGTATTGGTAGCCGCACCTTTCCTGATATTGTCTGCCACAACCCAAAGATTGACTCCGCTTTTTATGCTTTCATCCCTTCTTATACGTCCAACGAATACATCGTCCTTATCTTCTGCATATATGGCCATTGGATATTCAAGTTTTTCCGGGTTATCTATTACCTTTATGCCAGGTGCTTTTGATAATGTTTCCTTCAATTCGTCCAGGGCAAAGTCCCTTTCAAATTCAAGGTTGATGGACTCGCTGTGACCATGGAATACTGGAACCCTCACCGTCGTTGCGGTTATCCTCAGGTCATAGTCATCGAGAATTTTTTTCGTTTCGTTGATCATTTTCATTTCTTCCTTAGTATATCCATTTGGTAAAAATACATCTATATGGGGCAGGCAGTTGCCGGCTATCGGGTATGGAAATTTTTTCGGTTTTTCCCCTTTAAGGCCCATCTCAAGATCGTGATAACCACCCATACCCGCACCTGAAACAGCTTGATAGGTTGAATATACTATGCGCTTTATTCTATATTTATCGTGAAGGGGTTTTAAGGCTACTACTGCTTGTATAGTTGAACAGTTTGGGTTGGCTATTATGCCTTTGTGTTTTTTAATATGTTCGGGGTTCACCTCTGGTACAATCAAAGGTACTTCATCGTCCATCCTCCAGGCACTGCTATTATCTATAACCACTGCACCCTTTGATGCAAAAATTGGCGCAAACTTCATACTGGTGCTTGCACCGGCTGAAAATAATGCGATATCAATTTTCTTATTATCCAAAGCATCTTCGGTTAATTCTTCAACAGTATATTTGCTACCCATGAAATATACTTGTTTGCCCGCAGAACGGGCAGATGAGAATAGATAATAATTATCAATGGGCAGATTTCGCTCTTCCAGTACCTGTAGAAATTTTTGTCCTACCATACCGGTGGCTCCTACAACGGCTAAATTATAACCTTTCATTTTGTGTCCTCCTCAAGTAATATACAGTATATTATTAATTTTATTATAAAAAAAACTGGTTGATGATAACCAGCTGCCCTGTTTTCATAGTGAATAATAAAGGAATGAAACTACTTCCTGAATTTTTCTATAAAAACAGTTAGCTCTCCATCAAGTTCCATGATGACAGTCATACAGTTATTGGCTGTATGACCAGGATATAAGGTATGGGTATTATATCCTTCGGCATTTTTTCCTTTCGGTTTACTTCATAGATGCCCATATCTCTCCGCAAGCCTACTCATAAAAAATGCACCTCTAAACTGCTTTATATGCATATTGTATTATCTTAATTATGATATCATTGTATAATATAAAAGTCAAATAAAGTGGTTTCTATTTTTCTTGATATAGTTATATTTTTTATATTTTAATAGAATTATTATTAGGATTGGGAAAATAACTGCAAGGGGGAAGGACATATAAAATTTGGTTGATATGGCAAAGGGTAAAATGTATAATAGAAACTATACAATACAGGAAAAATAGGATCAGGTGTTAAGGTATGGAATTTAAGATAGAGGGACTAAAACAGGAGATAGTTGAAGTCCGAAGATATATTCACAAAAATCCCGAAATCGGGTACAGGGAGTATAATACCAACCGTTTTATTAAGCAATATCTAATTTCCTTAGGCTTTGACAGGGTGGATATTATAGCCGAAACCGGAATAAAGGCCGTGCTATTTGCAGATAATGCACATCAAACCGTTGCATTCAGGAGCGATATGGATGCATTGGAGGGCGTACAAGAGAAGAACGATGTGTCTTATAAATCTAAAGTAAAAAATATGATGCATGCCTGTGGCCATGACGGCCATATAGCGATATTATTAGGACTTGCAAAATATCTTTCTTTAAATACAACAAATCTGACTAAGAACGTAGTATTGATTTTCCAACCAGCTGAAGAATCCAATGGCGGGGCTAAGAGGATGATAGACGAAGGCGTGTTAGATGATCCTAAGGTGGACTGTATATTTGGTATACACTTATTTCCCGGGGTTGAACAGGGCAAGGTTGTTATACAAAAGGGCGAATTAATGGCCCAAACCGTTGAATTCAATATAGAGATCCATGGTAAGGCAGCCCATGGTGCGATGCCCCATTTGGGTATTGATACTATATCAATAGCCGCCCAGCTAATAAATATGTTTCAATCAATATTAACAAGGACTATTAATCCATATGATGCCGCATTAATTACCTTTGGCAGGATTATGGGAGGGGAAAGAAGGAATATAATTGCCCAAAGGACTGTACTGGAAGGTATACTTAGGACCTTTAGCCAGAAATGCAATGATATTGTGATAAAAAAAATGAATGATATAATACAGGGCCTAGAAAGGTCATGGGGTACTAAAATAGAGTATACTGAACTTACCAACTATCCGGTTGTGTATAATGACCCCTATTTAACGGAACAGGTAGCAGCCATGTTTGCCCAAGGGGAAAGGGAAGTGGTTAAACCCCTTATGATAGCAGAGGATTTTTCCTTTTACCAGAAAAAGGTGCCTGGCTTGTTCATGTTATTGGGTACAAAGAATGAGCATAAGGGTTATATACATCCGCTCCACAGTGACAGGTTCAACTTTGATGAAGAAGTATTATTGAAAGGTGTCGAAATATTTAAAACCATTCTGGAAAAACCTTTAAATCTTTAATAGGGAGCTTGATACAGCAAAACATAACAACCTAACTGGTTAATAAAGGGTACTATAATATACGGAGCATGTCGGTTGTTGTAAAAAATGCATAAAATAAATACTATGTTTTCATAATAATCCTGTAAGGAGTGATATTATGAAAAAGACGAAGTCAAACAGGAATCAGGAAAATGAGGCCCTAAAATACGAGGTGGCCAAAAAGTTAGGATTGTCTGAAAAGGTAGAAAAGTCGGGATGGGGGTACTTAACTGCCGAAGAAACTGGTAGAATAGGTGGAATAATGACCAGTATAAAGCGGCACAAAAACAAACATGAATAATGCTTATTGCAGTAAAGGTAAATATAAAAGACTGGCATATGTCTACGATAGCTTAATGAAAGATGTGAATTATGACCAATGGATAGAATTTATACTGGACGTATTACAAAAACATTCCCTTACATATGGCAGTATCTTAGAACTGGGTTGCGGTACAGGCAATATTACCATTCCCTTAGCCCAAAGAGGATATTCTCTGGTAGGTGTCGATATTTCCGGGGATATGCTGGCGGTTGCTAAGGACAAGGCCATACAAAAAGGATTGGATATATTATTGATACAACAGGATATATTAGATTTGAATATTCCCATGATGTTTGACTGCCTGTTATCAACCTGTGATTGCATTAATTATATTTTGGATATCCAGGCATTGGCTAAACTTCTTAAAAAGTTGTATAATATATTGAATAAGGATGGTATTTTTATTTTTGATATCAATAGTCCATATAGAATTAAGGAGATAAATAATAATACTTTTATTTGGGATAGAAATGGAATATACTATGTATGGGAAGGTAGTTTTAATAAACAGACAAAGGTATGCGAATACTATATAACTTTTTTTATCAAAGAGGGTCAATTATATCAAAGATTTGACGAGGTTCATTACCAAAGGGCATACGAATTGAATGAGATACTGGATCTATTAGTACAGGCTGGATTTAGCAATGTGGACGTATACGACAATTATACCTACAAAAGACATAATGATAGGACAGAACGTCTGACCTTCGTTTGCAGTAGGATATGAAGCTACCTTAATTTAAATAGAATAAATATCATCAATTTAGGAGGAATGTAATAACATGGAAAAGGGTAAAGTTAAGTGGTTTAATGTTAAAAAGGGGTTTGGATTTATTGAAAGGGAAGAAGGGGATGACGTTTTTGTTCATTATACTGCAATTGACAAAGACGGGTTTAAGACATTAGAAGAAGGACAAGAAGTTGAGTTTGATATAGTTGATGGAGCTAAAGGCCCTCAAGCAGCCAATGTAAGGTCAGTATTATAGGATATATTAAAGGTAGCAACATGACCCCAGCAGTATTGCTGGGGTTTAATGTTATTCGCCTTTTTACCACAACTGCTATAACCCTGAAAAATAATAGGATAAAGTAACATATAACAAAAAAATTACTTTGTGTTATAATTTACTTATACACTTTACGATTGCCAAGTGTGATTTAGGTGGTGGTTAGATGATAAATAATTTGGTGATGAAAAAAAATAATATAATACCCTTTGAAAGGGAGGCATCTTTTTATTATAGAAAGGCAAAAAAACATATAGACAATAACAACTATATAGATGCCCTAAATTATTGTAGAAAAGCGGTAGAGAGAGAGCCCTACAATATAGAATACCTTTTGAATTTGGCGGAAGTTTTCACTGAAATGGGTTATTATGAAGAATCCAACAGGATACTGTTTTATATAATAATGGTTATGAATAACAAATTAAGCGACTGTTATTTTGGTATGGGCTGCAATTTTATAGGGCTGCAGGAATATAGCAAAGCAAAGGAATGCTTGGATAAATATATAGAACTGGAACCCTTTGGAGAGTATACCGAAGAAGCCCAAGATCTACTGGATATACTTCAGGTGCAGGTAATGTACTTTGAGGAGGTAGCCAAGCAAGAGAAAGATTTAAAGAGGGCTTATGATATTGCCAACAAGGGTAAGGAACTATTGGATATGGGTTATTATAAAAGATCGATAAAGATGTTGGAGAAGGCACTGGCAATTGATGATACACTGACCTTTGCGCAAAATAATCTTTCGCTGGCATATTTTTGTGACGGTAATGTACAAAAGGCCCTTAGGTATTCAAAGGGTGTGCTGGCCAGGCATCCTTTGGATGTTCATGCTAATTGTAATAGTGCGATTTTTTATAATGATATAAAGGACTATGAGAATGTAAATAGGCATAAAGAAATAATTTTAAATTTACCGACCCAGGATGTAGACGACTTATACAAGATAGCCATTACAATGTGTGAATTGAAGGAACATTCCCGGGCGAATAAGATGCTGCGGAAACTGCTATACTATAGGCCCTATGACATTAAGATTCTCCATTACACAGGCATATCATATTTAAATATCGGCAAGTATAAGCAAGCCCAGGTTTGTTGGAGGAAGATCGAAAAGATTGACCCCCAAAACTATATAGCTGTTTTTTATAAGAAGCAAGCCCAGGTTATGGTAAACAGCAACCTGAGAAGGGAGTTTTCATATCAGTACCAGGTTAGCCAAGAGGAAGTGCTTAGGCGTTTAAAAATGATAAACGAAATAATGAAATTGGATAAAGACAATCTGGAAAGTAAATGGTCAAAGAACGATGAAATAAGCTTATTGTTAAACTGGGCCTTGGGTTTAAACGATATGGTTATAAAAAAGGCAGTGATCCATTTTGTTGCATCCTTTCAGGACCAAAAGGCCGAAAATATACTCCGGGCCTTTATCCTGAAAAAAACGGAACCAGAAAGCTTAAAGAAGGAAGTTCTTGGGCTGTTAAAGCAAATGAAGGCAAGGGAACCGTACCTGGCATATATTAAAAACAATCTTGTAGGTGTAAAGGTGAATATTAGCACCAAGGGGGTAAAGTCTAAGGAAACAGTATATAATGAGATCCTGAGATTGGCGCTAAGGAAGATAAAAAGTGCATACGGCAAGGAATGTGAAGGGGTTGTAAAGGATGAATGGTTAAGGTTTATCAAGAAAAGCAATGAAAAGGCGCCCATAAGGGTAATAAAGAAGGAAGCATGGGCAGCGGCTTTGGAATACCATTTTTGCATTATTCAGGGCATAGATACAACAAAGACCAGAATAGCTAAAAGGTATAACGTAACCATATCATCACTAACTGCAAATTATAATAAACTGATATCCGTGCTTAAGGATGGTTAAACTGGTTCTATAAACCATATTACAATTTAACGAAAGGGCTCACAATATAGGAAGCTGTTAATACAATGTATTACGTGAAACTTGCATAGGGGGGCGTAGGAATGATTATTACACTTGAGGATATAAAAAAGAACAAGGATGTCAAAACAATGATTAGCTGGTCTAACCATTGTTTAGAAGCTATAGGATATACGGACCATGGCCTTAGGCATGCCAGTTATGTAAGCCGTGTGGCCAGTGAAATATTAAGGCAGTTGGACCACCCTAAGCGCATGGTGGAACTGGCGGCTATATCGGGCTGGGTCCACGATATAGGCAACTGTATAAATAGAAAGAATCATGGATTAACCGGTGCAAACTTGATTTTTCCCATCCTTGTACAGATGGGCATGCCCATAGAAGAAATATGTGTTATAACCTCAGCGGTGGGCAATCATGAAGAAGAGCATGGCAATAGTATTAGTGAGGTCTCGGCCGCATTAATAATTGCGGATAAAAGTGATGCCCATAGGGCACGGGTCCGGAGAGGGAAATGCGACCTTAATGATATTCATGACCGGGTTAATTATTCGATAAAGCATTCCAAAGTGGTTGTGGATAAGGAAGCCATGGTAATAAAATATGAGTTGGATATCGATAAAAACTCATCGGTAATGGAATTTTTGCAGATATATATGTCAAGGATGGTGATGAGTGAAAAGGCGGCGAATTATTTGGGCTGTTCCTTTGAAATAGTGGCAAACGGCCTAACTCTTAACAACAATTTTAAAGGGTGTGATATGGCAAAAGAAAGTGATACGGCAAGTGAAACTGCCTAGGTATTACAAGGGATAGCGAAGGGGTGGCCCCGATGATAATAAAGCCGATACAGGTAAGAGATAAAAGGGATTTAAAGGCGTTTATCGAACTACCCTATGAGATCTATAAGAATGACAGGAATTGGGTGGCACCGTTAAGGGTAGACATAAAAAATATTCTAAAGGGTAAGGATAATCCGTTATTTTCAGATGGGGAATACCAACCGGTTATGGTCTATATTGGCAGCAAAGCCGTTGGCAGAATATGTGTGGGTATTGATCGAAAAATCAATGGGGCAAAGCATCTAAAAGAGGGATATATAACCCTATTCGAATGCATAAATGATTATAAGGTGGCCGAGGCATTATTGGACTATAGCTGCCAGTGGCTGAAGGAAAGAGGAATGACCATTATTAAGGGTCCAATATCACCCACAAAGGGTGATGATTACAGGGGGATGTTGGTAGATGGTTTTGACAGTCCTCCTGTATTGATGAACTCCTATAATCCCCGATACTATATATCCTTTTTTGAAAGGTATGGTTTCTATAAGTATTTAGACCTATTTGCATATAGGTATGACCTGAAAAAGCCGCTGCCGGATAAGTTGAAGAATATAGTAGACTTTGCACAAAAGAAGTACAATTTCATCGTTGACAGGATAAATTTAAAGAATATACAAAGGGAATTGGCTGATATAAAAAAGATCCTGGATATATCAGTTCCAGAAGAATGGGAGGATTTAGCTCCCCCATCCATGGAGGAGATACAAGCCTGGGGCAGAAAGCTTGTGCCTGTGGCGGAACCCAATCTTATCTATATAGCACGAAGTGAAGGACAACCAATCGGCTTTTCGATTGCCCTGCCTGATTATAATCAGGTATTGATTCATATGAAGGGCAAGTGGCTACCCTTTGGGTTCATAAAGTACCTATTACACAAGTCCAAGATAAAAGGGGGCCGGATTTTTATTTTATTTGTCGTCCCTGAATTCAGGAAAAAAGGTGTTACTGCAGCAATATACTATAAATCAATGAGCTGGGCACAGCAGAGGGGTTATATTTATGGCGAAGGTTCCACCATCGGGGAAACAAATTTGGCTATGCGCAGGGATGCAGAGAGGGTAGGCGGTGTTCATTACAAAACCTATAGGATATATCAATACAGTATAGGACAATAAACTGACTAGGGTGCCCTGTTATTGAACATTTCATCGAACAATGCTTCTTTGTCTTTTGCTTTTGTCTTTAACCCTGAGAAATATATAATTACAGCCAACCCAAGGCATATTGTTCCAGGGATTATATAAAGGGCTGTATATGGAATCAACTGGGATAATATCAAAAAACCGATACCTGTGATTGCGTAAAGCTTAACCTTTTTAGGCATAAGCACTTCCCTTTTAAGGACATGCCATTTCTTTTCTTCTTCTTTGATTTCTTGCATCACGAGATTTTCTATAATTTGTTCATCGGGAAGTAGGCCTGCCCTTTCAATAAGCTGCAATATCTGATCTTTGTCGATTAAGCATATCTTAAGGTTGGTTATTGATTTGGTAAAATCAATGGATGTCTCATCAAAAACCGAGGTTGTGATAAAGCAGCCCCTGGTTATACCCATCCCTTTCATTGTATTATAAAAGTCCCTAATATCATCGTCACCCACCTTTGTTTCGGCCTTGTCTTGTCTGCACCTTAACAGCACTTTCTCTTGTCCTGAACGATATATTGTATCCTTTGGCCCTTGTTCGTTGTCCTGCTTTTCCAGGTTGAGGTCAGGGTAGACCCTAACGAGGATATTTTGAATATATAACACGAATTCCCGATGGTTTAGTTCCATTATTCTTTGATAGGCGTATTTATACGAAAGTTCCCTGTTTTTGATGATCCTGATCTTATTATATTTGTGTATCCTTCTTTTTCTCAGTAAAAAGAGTAACAGTAGGAATAACAGGGTTGTCAATATCAATGACCATGTACTATTGTTGAGCATGTTGATAAAAACCATATAAAAAATAAAAATAAATAATATACTCCCTGCCAATGCATCAATTATCTTTCCAACGGGTGTCCGTCTATCCCTGTTGTTATGCAGGTAGTATTTCATCAGTTTCTTTTCAAGTCTTTTTTTTCTCATATATTGCCCTATGAATGTATGGGATTTCCTTTTCATTCTAGACATAGTTTATCCCTCCGTTGTTGGTTATTATTTACATTTGGCATTTTGTTATACATTGATATAATAAAAGATAATAGTTACATTATAGTCACATTTTTCAAAGGGGATATTATGACTGGATGGGTGTTTAATATTCAAAGGTTTTCTATTCATGACGGACCGGGTATACGAACCACTGTATTTTTAAAGGGTTGCAGCTTGAATTGCTTTTGGTGCCACAATCCGGAGTCGATAAAGGCTCGGCAAGAGATACAGTATTTAGAGGATAGGTGTATCGGTTGTGGCCAATGCATAAAGGTATGCCGGTCTAAGACCCGATATCTTGTGGGTGGCTGTTACCAGTATGATAAGGACAAATGCTCACTATGCAAGGATTGTGTAAATATTTGCCCGGTGCAGGCCCTGACCGTGGTGGGTGAGAGGATGACCGTGGCCGGGGTTATGGAAAAAATTCAAAGGGATGTAGTTTTCTATAGAAATTCCGGAGGCGGGGTTACCATCTCCGGCGGAGAGCCCCTGCTGCAGGTAGACTTTGCCGTCCGGATACTGGAGGCATGTAAAGAAAGAGGCATCTCCACAGCAGTGGATACCGCCGGCAATGTACCATGGGAGAATATAGAAAGGGTAATACCCTATACCGATTTATTTTTGTATGATATAAAGGCCGGGGACTACCAAAAACACCTAAAGGCTACCGGACATATGAATAAACGGATAATCAGCAATGTACTGAGGCTACATGATAGGGAGGCCAAAATAATCATAAGAATACCGGTAATTCCCGGTGTAAACGATAGCTTAGAGGATATGGATACAATTGTGTCTAATATAAAACCCCTGGCGGTGGATACTATGATAGAGCTTCTGCCATTTCATAAGCTGGCTGCTTCAAAATATTATAGCCTGGGTTTAAAATATCCGGCGCAACACCTTGATACTCCTGATAAGGATACCATAAAGGCATTAGCAAAGGCTTTGGAAGGGGGAGGATTTACCGTAAAATACTCAAAACAATGATATGTTTTGCTCTGTATGATATAAAAAGCTAAATTCCGTGATTTAGCTTTTATTATGACGAAATGTATAAGGTTTGGGGGTATAAATGAAGTACAATAAATATTTTTCCCTTGAAAAAACTCAATAATTATTGCATAATATTAATGCTAAGCTCCTGTAGCTCAGTTGGTATGAGCAGCTGTCTCGTAAACAGCAGGTCATGGGTTCGAGTCCCATCAGGAGCTCCATTTTAATCCTCGAAATACCAGGGTTTCAGGTATTACCATGTACAATATTAGCTATTTTCCTACCAGTGGGAGTATGTCTAAAAAGTCAGATTTGGTAGTTAAGTGGTCAGGTTAGATATTATTACAGTTTGGTGATAGAGCAGGTTAGATATCAAACCCTCGCGATAGATCAGATAGATATTATTCAGTTTTTTCCAGATAATAAAACAGGTCGGATGTAGAGAACGAGAACGGAAGAGAAACAATCGGCAATTAAATAGTTCAATCAACGTAACGTAAGGACAATCATTAGAAAGCAGTCAGATTATATAGTTATTTAAGGAGGAAAACTCTAATGATACGAACCATTAACATCAGTGGCCAAACACGTCTTAGCGAGCTTGTAACCTTTTTCCCTGCCATTGCCACTCGACTTAACGAGCTGTACATTGACTACTGCTGTCAAGGAGATCGAACGCTTGAAACGGCTATTAAAGAAGCGGGTCTTGCGCCAGAATTTATTACGGAAGTACAAAATGCCTACAAAGATTATTTGGCCAGACCGGATAAGGAATTACCAGTGACTGAGTTATCTGACAAGCAGCTGATTGATCTGATTCTTGAAATCCATCACCAGCCTGAACGTGTGCTATGGAAAGAACTGGATAAAATGATTAACTTGGTATTGTTGGTACACTATGAGCATGGCAAAGAATTGTTGCTAAATCTGCATCGAAACTTCAGCGAGTTAAGGTTGGAGTTAGAGGAACATTTTGCCAAGGAGGAAAAAGAACTTTTTCCAGCAATGCTTAAATCAGACAATTCAGACGAGGACCTGGTGGAGATAAGGACACTGATTCTACAATTGGAGGGCGAACACGAAACTGCCGGCCAGATTATTAAGCGTTTAATTAAAGAGACCGACGATTTTACGCCTCCGGAGTATGCATGTTCTACAATGCAAGCCATGTATCTGAAGCTTCATGAATTGGCAGATGATATTTTTCTTCATGTTGCTAAAGAAAACGGTGTTCTTTTTAAACGCTACAAAAAAGGCTGTTAAGGGTAGCTAATGAAACATCCTATGTTAAATGGCGCAGATTGTCTTGTCTGTTTCCAAAATCCACTATTATGCCGTATTTGAATTCTACGGTGAACTTGTTCCCGTATATGATTACCTAATTTTTATTGAGTGCTAGAATCCAAGAAATATCAATCCAATTATCAAGTTATAATAAAAGGAACAGATAAAACCATAGATAAATGGTCTTGGGGTTTTGGTGCGGATTGAATATTACATACAGAATCGAAGGGAAAGTAGGTGAATTGAAAATGAAGAAATATCAGTGTATTCCATGTGGGTATATTTACGACCCAAAGGTCGGTGATCCTGACGGTGGGATTGAGCCTGGCACTGTTTTTGAGGATATCCCAGATGACTGGCAGTGTCCGATTTGTTTTGTAGGCAAGGATGATTTTGAACCTATTGAAGAATAAGGAGGAAAATAAAATGAGTATGTTTTGCTATCAGTGTCAGGAAACCGCAGGAGGAAAGGGTTGCACCATTCGCGGTGTGTGCGGAAAAACGGAGGAAGTTGCACGGCTTCAGGATCTCTTGGTCTACACCTTGAAGGGCATTTCAGAAATCGTAGTCAAAGGTAAGCTTGATGTGAAAAACCTTGGCGATATCAATTATGAAGTGCTGAATAGTCTTTTTATAACTATTACCAATGCCAATTTTGACGACCAGGCCATCGAAAGACAGATCCTGAAAATGATCGCTATCCGTGACCAGCTCAGGAAGTCTGTTGACATCAAAACGTTGCACAATGCCGCCACCTTTACCGTAAATTCCAGAGACTCCATGTTGAAAAAGGCTGCTTCGGTCGGTGTCCTTGCTACCGAAAATGAGGATATACGTTCTCTCCGCGAAATGATTACATATGGTCTCAAGGGTATGGCCGCTTATACGGAACATGCAAATAATATCGGCAAGGAAAATCTAGAAATTAACAGCTTTATTTATGAGGCGTTAGCGGCAACTCTAGACGATTCCCTCACTGCCGACGACCTGGTCGCCTTAACGCTGAAAACGGGTGAAAACGGTGTTAAGGCTATGGCCCTTCTGGACGAGGCTAATACATCGAGATTTGGCGATCCTGAAATCACCGAAGTCAATATTGGTGTCAGAAAGAATCCTGCGATTCTGATTTCCGGCCATGACCTGACCGATTTGAAACAGTTGTTGGAGCAGACCAAGGGTACCGGTGTGGATGTGTATACTCACAGCGAGATGCTGCCGGCTCATTATTATCCCGCATTTAAAAAATATGATCATTTTGTGGGTAACTACGGCAATGCTTGGTGGAGGCAGATTGATGAGTTTGATTCTTTCCACGGCCCCATTCTTTTTACAACTAACTGCATCGTTCCGCCCAGGAAAGAAGAAATCCGGAAAAGAATCTTTACCACAGGTTCCACCGGCTTCCCTGGTTGTAAGCATATTACGGCTGATGAAAACGGTAAGAAGGATTTTTCCGAAATTATTGCCCTTGCCAAAACTCTTCCACCACCCGATGAGATTGAAACCGGGAGTATTGTAGGTGGCTTTGCCCACAACCAAGTGTTGGCTCTTGCAGATAAGGTTGTGGAAGCCGTCAAATCCGGGGCCATCAAGAAGTTCTTCGTTATGGCCGGCTGTGACGGACGCATGAAATCGAGAGAATATTACACTAAATTTGCTGCAGCGCTGCCCAATGACACCGTTATTCTTACCGCAGGCTGCGCGAAATACCGATATAATAAACTGAAACTGGGTGATATCGGCGGGATTCCAAGGGTTTTAGACGCTGGTCAGTGCAACGACTCCTATTCTTTGGCGGTAATCGCTCTGAAACTCAAAGAGGTGTTCGATCTTGATGATATAAATAAACTGCCCATCGCCTTTAATATTGCTTGGTATGAGCAGAAGGCGGTGATTGTGCTTCTTGCTCTCCTGTATCTGGGAGTAAAGAACATTCACCTCGGTCCTACACTTCCGGGCTTCTTATCGCCCAATGTAGCAAAGGTTTTGACAGAAAAATTCGGCATTGCCGGTATGGGTACCGTGGATGAGGATATCGAATTGTTTATGGCTCGATAGGTAAAAACAATCCCGTTGTTATGGTATATGCATAACGGCGGGGTTGTTTTTATGTTGTATGATATCAGTTTTAAGGTATAATCGTATTTAACCGCATAATGCTGATTATATAATGAATTCGAGTTCCATCAGGAGCTCCGTTTAAATCCTTGATAGATTTGGATTTTACGATTTAGCAGTTTTACATACATTCCATTTTAGAGGGATGTGTTTTTATCTTTTTAAGAGAGTACTGAACGGTTTTTTATAAGTCTTTAATACCTTGGCCGGATTTTGGGATAGGGCATAGCCCTATCCCCCTGGCAAGTATGAAACTTGTATGGTTTATCAATTCTATCAAGCTTCAAATTAGCAAATTTATTTTTTGTGATTCATTGAGTATTGTATAAGCCCTTGCTATTCATATAATTGAAAATACCTTCTCCATGTTGTTGCTCTTCTTTTTGAATATGATTAAGGACTTGTCTGATATTAGCGTCTTTAAATTCAAAGATGGCGGTATCGTATGCATTGGATACATATTTTTCAGTCATTAACATGTCTGTACATAGCGTGGCATCCTTTTGGTTCTGCATGCTGCTTTGCGCTAGGCTTTGCATGCCGCTTTGCGCCTGATTTTGCATACCACCCTGTGCTTGGCTTTGCTGTCCCTGCTGTTGACCTATATTCGGGACTTGTCCGTTTAAGATCTGGTTAATGGTATTATAATGGTTCTGTTCCTGGCCGGCATAGCTTTTAAATAGTTGCTTCAGTTGGGGATCCTGGGCTTGGTTTGAATAGTTATTATATTTTTGTATACATACCTCCTCGTGCTTCTTTTGATCCTGCAAAAGCATTCTTTCCTTTTGGCTTAATTGAGCTGTCATATCAATCACCTCCTATTGATATTCTGTTACATATTAAAGGAGTTATTCATGAAAGAAAATTTTTTATATATTTAATATATGGGCTATAAAATTTAAAGTGAAAATTTTAAGGACTTAGGAAAAGCATAGACGACTTCCCATAAGTCCTTATATTCCAATAATAACGAAGATTCATAATATCCTATGTAGGATTGAATTGAAGTGGTAAAGGTGTATTCATTAATTATAACCAATGAATGTTCTAATCTTTAATATACTCTAGAATATCCCCAGGCTGACATTCCAATACCTCGCATATCTTATCCAACGTGGAAAACCGGATGGCCTTTGCCTTTTCGTTTTTTAATATCGAGAGGTTAGCCATGGTAATACCGACCCTTTCCGACAATTCCGTAACGCTCATTTTTCTTTTGGCTAGCATAACATCTAAATTTACCCTTATACTCAATATTGTCACCTCATATTGTCAAGTCGTTTTCCTGTTTAAGGACACAGGCCTTCTGCACCAGGTGTGACAGGGCAGCCGATGCAACCGCGATTGATATTCCCACAAAGATTATAAAGAGTGCTACCAAAAGTATACTGGGGTGGAGTAGGTTCAAAAAAAGCAAGAGAATAATTGCTGCGAAATAGAGTATGCATTCCAAAATTGACAGCCTGCTAATAAGCTTTAAACGTGTCGCATTTTCCTGGCAAAAGGAATTATCCCTTGATATTTCATTGCATATAAGCCATAGATTCCAGAGGGCGATATACAATGGAATAGCTGTAATCCAAATAAAAATTAAGCCAGGGAAAAACATATGGCCGAATTCAGGATACATTAATACTAAATTTTTGCCTAGCATGGGCACTATTACAAAGCATAGCAATAGTCCGATAACAGCACTGATAACTACAATACGCCTGAGCCACTTGGCTAATTCCAATTGTTTCATTAGCGATCATCTCCTTTTAAAAAAGGATATCATATTCTTTTGTGAAGCTCAATATATAATTATCGTTATTCGATATACGAACTTTGAAATTAGGTAGTGATAGATTCGAATATTATACCAATTCCATGATAAATATATTAACCCGATGTATGATGCTAATTATATTTCATATAGGTATGTTCAATCCCTAGAAAAAAGGGGATTTTTATGGTATATTTAATAATTGTATATGGAAAATACAATTAGGATACTATTAAGGAGGAAATAACATGGACGATAAGAATACTTCCTCAAACTTTATAAGGAATAAGGTTATAGAAGATATAGAATCCTCAAGGGTTAAGGAGATAGTGACCCGTTTTCCACCGGAACCCAATGGTTATTTACATATTGGACATGCAAAGGCCATCGTTTTGAATTTTGAACTGGCCGACGAATTCGGCGGCAGGACCAACCTACGTTTTGACGATACAAACCCAACCAAAGAGGATATCGAGTATATAGAATCAATAAAGGAAGATGTGGCATGGTTAGGTTTCCAATGGGATGGGTTGTATTTTGCTTCGGATTATTTTGAGGAAATGTATAACCGTGCAATATTGTTAATTAAGAAGAATATGGCGTATGTTTGTGATTTGTCCCCAGAGGAGATTAGGGAATACCGGGGCACCTTAACTCAACCGGGGAAGGAAAGCCCCTACAGAAACAGGTCTGTCCAAGAGAATCTTGAGCTTTTTGAAAGGATGCGAAGGGGCGAATTTAAAGACGGTGAAAAGGTACTGAGGGCTAAAATAGATATGTCCTCTCCCAATATGAATATGAGGGATCCGGTATTTTATCGAATATCCCACGCCCGACACCATAACACCGGTGACAAGTGGTGTATATATCCAATGTATGATTTCGCCCACCCTATTGAAGATGCTATTGAAGGGGTTACCCATTCCATATGCACACTGGAATTTGAGGACCACCGTCCACTATACGACTGGATTATTAGGGAATGCGAAATGGAATGCAAGCCCCAGCAAATTGAATTTGCCAGGTTAAACCTTACCAACACGGTCATGAGCAAAAGAAAACTGAAACAGTTGGTTGATGCAGGTGTTGTAGATGGATGGGACGACCCCAGAATGCCTACTATTTCCGGATTAAGAAGAAGGGGCTATACACCGGAGTCGATACGGAATTTTTGCAGGGAAATCGGGGTTTCAAAGAGCAATAGTACGGTGGATTATCAGCTTCTTGAACATTTTATAAGAGAAGATTTAATTGATAAGGCTCCCAGAACCATGGCGGTTCTAAGGCCTATTAAGGTTGTAATCACCAATTATCCTGAGGATAAGGAAGAATTTCTGGAGGTAGACTATAACCTTGATGCCCCGGAAATGGGTAAGCGCCGTATACCCTTTTCCAGAGAAATATATATCGATCGGGATGATTTTATGGAAAATCCGCCGAAGAAATATTTCAGGCTGTTCCCGGGTAACGAAGTAAGGTTAAAGGATGCCTATTTCATCAAATGCAATGAAGTTGTGAAGGATGACAGGGGCAATATAATAGAACTTCATTGTACCTATGATCCGGAAACAAAAAGCGGCACCGGTTTCACTAAAAGAAAGGTAAAGGGCACAATCCATTGGGTATCGGCCCGTCATGCCGTGCCGGCGGAATTCAGGCTGTATGAACCGTTAATAATTGATGATGAAGCTGAAGGACAGAGCAAAAATTTCCTAGACCAAGTTAATCCAAATTCTATGGAGGTTTTGCAGGGTTTTATTGAGCCCAGTATGAAGGATGCAAAGCCTATGGATAGATTCCAATTGGTGAGGGTTGGATACTTTATTGTGGACAGTAAGCATACATGCAATGAAAAAATAGTCCTAAATAGGATTGTATCCTTAAAGAGCTCATTTAAGATAAAGAAATGACGGCGAGGGTACCGATAGGTAAGAATTTTAGTGCTTGAAAACTTATATCTAATATTGTAAAATACGTTTGTGGAGTTTACATGGTTATTTAGAGGGCTTATGGATGACGACCATCCATAGCCTTTTGAAGTCGGGGTGTAGCGCAGCTTGGCAGCGCGTCTGGTTCGGGACCAGAAGGTCGCAAGTTCAAATCTTGTCACCCCGACCATTTTTATATTTATTTTTAGACTATTTTTTACATTTATATTATAGGTGTATTTGGAGAATCTAATAATGTTGAATAATGTTGAAAAATGACAGTTCCATAGTGTCCATTATTAGATACGAAAGAGGTTAAACCATGAACATACCAAATACCCTAACTACCATTAGATTTTTATTAATACCTATATTTGTTAAAGCCTTTTATTCCCCGGTGCAGGGAAATTTAATTTATTCGGGGCTGGTTTATATGGCTGCAGGTATTACTGATTTTTTTGATGGATATATTGCCAGAAGATATAATATGGTTACCACCTGGGGAAAGTTAATGGACCCACTAGCGGACAAGCTTATGCTGATCACCGCGTTGCTGTGCTTAACCCACACAAGGGCATTGCCCGCTGCTATAGTAATAGTTGTAATTGCCAAGGAGATACTGATAATTATAGGGGCGATGCTTTTGTATAGGAAAGGAAGGGTTGCAATGGGCTCTCATTGGTGTAGTAGGGTTGCTACATTCGCATTCTTTATTGGTATAATAGTGAATTTGTTTAATTTTGGCATGTCGAAATATATTCTGATTACGGCTGTTATTTTGGCGGTTATATCATTAGTTAAATATTATATTGACTATAAAAATATTAATAAAAAGAAATGTGATAACCCGATATCAAGTCAATAATTAGGGGGGATAGTAGTGGATATTAAGGGTATAATTGATGAATATACTAATGGTTTTCAAAAAAAAGAAAATATAGATGCCCTTATACATTTTGGAGGATCATATGTTAACGATGTGTGGTATAAATCGGATATAGATTTTATTGCTATAGATAATAATCAGGATAAACCCGTTGAGATATTTAGTAGAGACAAACGGGATATTATGATTCATATAAACTTAATGAGCGCTGACTATCTTCTGGAAAGTTTGCAGTCATATGATAATCCCAAATTTTGCTCTCTTATAGCAGAGAGCAATGTGCTATTCGATAAATCCGGCGAGGTAACTAAACTTTTAGCACAAACCATGTCAAATCATGGTGAGTATTTGAAACTCAATATTTTTAAAGAATTTTGCCAACTTCTTAAGAAATACTATAGGAGCAAAAAGTTTTTTGAAAAGGATAAACCCCTGGATTCATACAGGCAATTATTGGATAGTATGGTCCATTGGGCTAAGATTGTGATATATGAACAGGGCCAATACCCTAAACAGGACGTGTGGAGTCAGGTATACGATATGAATCTCGGTGTTTTTAAACTATATGAAGAACTGCTTTTTAATAGAGAACCATTAACAAAACGGATAGAGTTAATGCAGCTTGTATATTTAAATAACGTCATATCCAGGATAAGGGCTTACTGTAGTCCTTTGCTGGAGTTTTTCAAGGGTCAGGTTTGCCCATTAAGCTACAGAGATATAAAAAACCATTCTAGATTCAATAGGCTTAATGTAGATTTTCACATTGTCCTTGATGAGCTGGTAAGACAAGGTGTGCTTTTTGAAGACATTTCCTTGCTAAAAGGGTTGTCTAATGATAGTGTACAAGTCAAGGAGATAAGATACGGTATAAAAAATAGGTAATGTATTGACAATTTATTTTCGTAGGTTATAATTATAAAAAAATGAAAAAGGCAGTGAAGGAGAGGAGTAGGTCAAGTTCTTTCTAAAGAGAGAAAAACCCATCGGCTGGAAGGTTTTTCGATTGTAGCTTGACTGAAGGTAGCTTTGGAGCTTCCTTAGTGAACACGATTATCCTAAGAAGTAGCTAAGGACGGTAGAACCGTTATATTAATGAGCAGGTAAATAACCTAAAAAAAGGTGGTACCGCGGAATAACCTTTCGCCCTTTATGGACGGAAGGTTATAATTATTTTACAGACTCCTTTATTCTGCCTGTATAGGAGTAAAAGGTTATGAAATTATTGGGTTTAATATGCCTTGCAGTCGCCGCATTTTTGGTATACGGAGCCAATTGGATAGCCGGGTTTATTTCTAATAATAATCCCGACGGTCGTTTTAGGAGGGAGCTGACTATCAAGGTTATAGGAATGATTGTTGCGGTAATATCAGTTTTAATGATTATGGATATATTTTAGTTGGGAGGAAGCCAGATGATAAAAGTAATGGAAAAAACCTATGCACCTGAAAAGGTGGAAGAAAAACATTATAGCAGATGGATGGAAAAGGGGTATTTCAGGGCGGAAATCGATCACACAAAAAAACCCTTTACCATTGTTATACCCCCGCCCAATATAACGGGGCAGCTTCATATGGGTCATGCACTGGACAATACATTACAGGATATCCTTATACGGTGGAAGAGAATGTCGGGATATGCGACCCTTTGGCTGCCGGGTACCGACCATGCCAGTATAGCTACCGAGGTAAAAATTGTTGAACAATTGGCAAAGGAAGGGAAATCAAAACACGATTTGGGACGGGAAGAGTTCCTTAAAAGGGCATGGCAGTGGAAGGAACAATATGGCGGCAGAATAGTCGATCAGCTCAAAAAATTGGGTTCGTCCTGTGATTGGTCCAGGGAAAGGTTTACCATGGACGAGGGTTGCAGCAATGCTGTTACAGAGGTTTTTATTAGGTTATACCAAAAGGGTTTGATCTACCAGGGAAACAGGATCATTAATTGGTGCACCACCTGTAAGACAGCACTGTCCGATGCAGAGGTGGAATACAGCGAAAAACATGGTAACCTGTGGCATATAAAATACCCGGTTAAGGATGGCAGTGAATTCATTGTGATAGCCACAACAAGACCGGAAACCATGCTAGGGGATACTGCGGTGGCGGTACACCCGGAAGATAAAAGATATAAACACCTTGTGGGCAAGACGGTAATCCTTCCGCTGCTTAATAAGGAAATACCCATCATCGCCGATGAATATGTGGAGAGGGAGTTTGGTACCGGTGCCGTTAAAATTACACCCGCCCATGATCCTAACGATTTTGAGGTGGGGCTGAGGCACGACCTTGATTCCATAAGGGTAATGGCTGATGATGGTGTAATGAATTCAAATGCCGGGCCCTATGAAGGACTTGATAGGTATGAAGCTAGAAAAAGAATAGTAAATGATCTTGAAGACCAAGGACTGTTGATTAAGGTGGAAGACCACGATCATAATGTAGGGGAGTGCTACAGATGCGGAACCACAGTGGAGCCTATAGTATCTAAACAATGGTTCGTGAGAATGGAGCCCTTGGCCAGAGCCGCTATTGACGTGGTAAAGGAAGGCGAAATAAAATTCGTCCCTGAAAGGTTTAGCAAGACATATTTCAATTGGATGGAAAATATAAAGGACTGGTGCATATCAAGGCAACTATGGTGGGGCCATAGGATACCCGCCTATTATTGCCAAGATTGTGGCCATACTATGGTTTCCCGGGAACGACCAAGTACCTGTTCCCAGTGCGGCCAGTCAACTATAACACAGGATCCTGATGTATTGGATACATGGTTTAGTTCGGCCCTGTGGCCCTTCTCAACCCTGGGATGGCCGGATGATACCGAGGATCTCAAATACTTCTATCCAACCGATGTATTGGTTACGGGATATGATATTATATTTTTCTGGGTAGCCCGTATGATTTTCTCCGGTTTGGAACAAATGAAGGAAAAACCCTTTAGCCATGTCCTAGTACATGGTATAGTAAGGGATGCCCAAGGGAGGAAGATGAGCAAGTCCTTAGGCAATGGCATAGATCCCTTAGAGGTCATTGAGAAGTATGGAGCCGATGCCTTAAGGTTTAGCCTGATTACCGGCAACTCACCGGGTAATGACATGAGATTTTACTGGGAAAAGGTGGAGAGTGGTAGAAACTTTGCCAATAAGATTTGGAATGCAGCGCGGTTTATTCATATGCACATTATGGATAGGTCAATTAATAAGAACTTGGAAGCAGTAACCGAAACTGCCGATCAATGGATTTTAAGCCGGTATAACAGGATAGTAAAGGAAGTAACTGATAATCTGGAGAAATATGAATTGGGAATAGCCCTCCAAAAGCTTTATGATTTTATTTGGAATGAATATTGCGATTGGTACATCGAACTGGTTAAACCCAGGTTGTTTTCAGAGGACGAGGACAGTAAGGACACCGCTTTATATGTATTGTCCTATGTCCTATCCAATACCCTAAAACTGCTCCATCCCTTTATGCCCTTCATTACCGAGGAGATTTGGCAACACCTGCCC
>JBMNSO010000006.1:0-32964 GCA_050945235.1 Mahellales bacterium | reverse complement strand
TAAACCAAAATTTATAAAAAAGGGTTGATGAGTGTGAAAAAAGTATCTATTGGAAGCTGGGCTTACGTATTTGGCGAGTATGCCGACAAACCCGTCCTGCTGCCGGAACTATGCAAGGAACTAAACAAACTCAAATTTGACGGTATAAGTCTAGGTGGTTTTAAACCCCATGCCCATCCCGATATTTATAACACCCCAGAAAAAAGGTCGGAGCTTAAGAAACTGTTTGAGGACTATGACCTTGAAGTGGCGGAATATGCCGCCGATCTTTGGAGCGTAGACTCATTAAAACAAAATGATGAGTGGCTTAAATTGTATGATAAAAACATTGAATTCATGGCAAGCATGGGTTTGAAAATTATTAGGATAGATACCGGCACTCCGCCTATACTGCCCGATAACATGACATATGCCGATGTAAAGGATTTTATCAAGGCCATGTTCAGAAAATGTGCAAAAAAAGCTGCTAAAGAAGGCATAGAAGTAGTATGGGAATTTGAACCCGGGTTTATGATAAATGAACCTGAAAATGTTATCGATGTTGTAAAGGACGTAAATGAGCCAAACTTCAAACTGCTATTCGATACATGCCATGCCCATATGGGCGCCGTAGTAGGGGCAAGGCATATAGACCAAGGGAAGACCCTTAAGGGCGGTATTGTAGAGTTTTGTGAAATGGCCAGGGATTTAATAGGTATTGTCCATTTGATAGACTCCGACGGTACCTTGAATGATGCCGAGACCAGTACCCACGCTCCCTTCGGTGATGGCGTCATAGACTTTGATCAAGTCATACCTGCACTCTTGGACAAAGCCAATTATAAGGGCGAATGGTGGGCCATAGACCTTTGTGAATGGCCGGAAGCCTGGAAGGTTACGGCAGAGTGCAAGGCCTTTGTGGACAAAATCAACGAAAAATACTGCAAATAGCTTTTAAAAAATTATAATGAGGGGTGGTATTTGGTGAAGGGAAAAATGAAGGCCCAGGTGTTTTATGAACCGGAAGTAATGAAACTTGAAGAGATAGATATTCCTCAAATCGCTGACGATGAAGTTTTGGTAAAGGTCAAGACCGTAGGCATATGTGGTTCGGATATATCCTACTACTACGGTCACAGTCCCCTGGACACGCCTGACGGTAAAGGTCCATTGATTTTGGGTCATGAGTTCAGCGGCGAGATAGTGGAAGTGGGAAAGATACCCCAGTCCTTGGGTCTTTTCACACCAGGCGACAGGGTGACCTGCAACCCGGTACAACAATGTAATTCCTGTGAAAACTGTTCAGAAGGCAAATTCAATGTATGTTCAAATGTGGCAACCCCCGGGGTATCGGCAAACGGGGCCTTTGCCGAGTATTGTAAAATGCGTTATACCCATGTATATAAGATACCGGACGACATGTCCTATGAAATGGCATCCATCATTGAACCCATGGCTTGTGCTACATATGCGGTAAACAAACTGGATGTCAAACCCGGTGATTTTGTGGTAGTCTTTGGCCCCGGGCCCATAGGTATAATGATGGTTCAGCTTATTAAGGCCAGCGGTGCCGGTAAGGTGGCCTTGGTGGGCAGGTCCGATTACAAGTTGGGTATCGGCAAAGAAGTGGGAGCGGATTATGTCCTTAATGTTTTGCAAAAGGATTCGCCCAATTATGTGGATGATGTTGCCAAGGAGATTTCCCGGTTGACAGGTGGCAGGATGGCTGACAGGGTAATAGTACCCACCAGCGCAAAAAAGGCGATGCAGGAGGCCATTGATGTTTCAGGTACCTGGGCTACCATAGTGTATTTCGGCCTTCCGGGTCCCGATGATAAAATAGAAGTACCCGCCCTAAATAGTATACAATCGGATATTACAATCAAGTTTTCATGGTTGGCGCCCCTTGTATGGCCGGAAACCATAAGGGCACTGGGCGCGGGTCTGGTGAATCTGGATAAGATAGTAACCCATCGTTTCTCCCTTGATGAGCTGGAAGAAGCAATAAAATTCATGAAATCCTCACCAGATGATAAACTCAAGGGTGTTGTGGTGGTGGATAAGTAATAAAATAAGGGTTTTATGCCCTGTATGGGCCTAAAACCCTTAAACCCCTAATGTTTCGCAGCATTGCCGGATTGGTTTGGATGGATGCAGGATATATCCTAAAATCTTTGCCATAGCAATTGTCCGGTTAAGGTACGGGGTTATATTATTGACTTATACGTAAAAATTTAATATAATGACTCTATAAATAATCCTGAAAATGTATTCAATGCTTGCAAAGGCGGTTGCTTTTGGAAGCGATTCCGCACTAAATATTCAAAATCTATTCCGAATAATGCTATACCGTTAAAATAACTCAAAAACACTGTTTAATTTAGTTTATTGCAGTCAAGCAGTTCATCATTAATAAGGTTGTTGTTAAGATAACGCAAAAATACTGTTTAATTTCGCTTATAAAAAACAACATTTCTTCAGGGTTTATATGTATAAATAACTTAAAGAAAAGGTATAAAGATTTATTTAATATGTTCCCATCCATATTTACGGTAGATATGGAGCAAAAAATATTATAAGGAAGAGTGAAGCCTATGAAAAAAACATTACTTTATGGCATGGTAGGAGGAGGCCCCGGAGCCTTTATAGGTGACGCCCATAGACGGGCTATAAATATCGACGGCCAGGCAAAACTGGTGGCTGGCTGTTTTTCCCGTTCCTATGAAAATACCCTGGAAATGGGGGACCAGCTTGGACTTGATCGGGATAGATGTTATAAAACTTACAAAGAGATGGCAATATCCGAGGCTCAGCGGGAGGACGGAATAGACTTTGTTGTGGTTGTCACACCCAATGTATCCCATTACGAGATCTGCAAGGCCTTTCTGGAGGCGGGTATTAACGTGGCATGTGACAAACCCCTTGCCATAAACGCAAAGCAGGCAGAAGAACTGGTGGAGCTGACGGAAAAGAAGGATCTTTTGTTTCTTGTTACCTATACATATATGGGGCACGTTACTGCAAAGCATGCCAGGGAACTGATAAAAGCCGGGGAGATAGGCAAGATACGTACGGTTGTTGCCGAGTACCCCCAAGGTTGGCTGGCCTATGAGGGTGAATGGGGTGGCAAACAGGGTTCTTGGCGCTGTGACCCGGCCCAGGCGGGAAATACCAACTGCCTTGGCGACCTTGGAACCCATATAGAAAACGCAGTATCGGTTATGACCGGCCTTAAGATAAAGCGTGTCCTGGCAAAGATGGATAAAATGGTTGCCGGCCGTGTGCTGGATGACAACGATTTTGTCATGGTGGAATACGAAGGTGGGGCCACGGGGATGTACTGGTCCTCTCAGGTGGCAATAGGCCACGACAACGGTCTTAGGGTACGGATATACGGCGATGGCGGGTCAATACTCTGGTTCCAAGAAGAACCCGAAAAGATAACGGTGGTTAAAAAGGACGGGTTGCTTAACGAACACCACAGAGGCCATAGCTTCATAGCACCCCAGGCAGCTAAGTACGCCAGGCTGCCATCGGGTCATCCCGAAGGCTGGCTGGAGGCCCATGCCAATTTGTATCGCAGCTTTATAGAATGTATAATCGCAAAATCCCAGGGCCGATTTACGCCCGAGATGATAGATTATCCCACCGTTGTAGAAGGAGCACAGGGTATAAGGTTTGTGGAGGCCTGCCTAAAAAGCAATGCCCTGGGCAATGTATGGGTCGACGTGTAGGATAGATGTAGGTTTGTAATGGGGCAATAAAAATCTGAAGGAGGAAAGAAAAAATGCCAAGACCGGTAACATTGTTTACAGGCCAGTGGGCCGACCTTTCCATGGAGGATATGTGCAAGACTGCGAAGGAAATGGGGTATGAAGGGCTCGAAATAGCCACATGGGGACAGATAAATGTTCGCAAGGCTGTGGAAAGCGATGGATATGTTAGAGAATTAAAGGACACCCTTGAAAAGTATGGACTGAGTTGCTGGGCGTTGGGAGCCCACCTGACCGGTCAGTGTGTCGGCGATCTTTGGGATGAACGTCTGGATAGTTTTGCGCCTAGCGAGTTTGCGGGCAAGCCGGATAAAATCAGGGAGTGGGGCATAGAGGAAATGAAGTATACCGCCCATGCGGCTAAGGCCATGGGGGTATCAATCATAACAGGATTTACGGGATCGCCTATTTGGAAGTACTGGTATTCCTTCCCCCAAACCAGCGAGGAAATGGTGGAGGCGGGCTTCCGTGAGATATACGACCTTTGGACCCCTATATTAGATGAGTTCGACAAGTGCGGAGTCAAATTTGCTTTAGAGGTACATCCCACTGAAATAGCCTTCGACTATTATTCGGCCGAGAAACTTCTTAAGGTGTTCAATAACCGTCCCACCCTGGGTTTCAATTTTGATCCCTCCCATTTGCTGTGGCAGGGTGTGGACCCTGTATTGTTCCTAAAGGACTTCATCGATAAGGTGTACCATATCCACGTTAAGGACATTGCTCTCAATCTTGATGGTAAGAACGGCATTCTCGGCTCCCATATAACCTTTGGTGATCCCCGCAGGGCATGGAATTTTGTATCCCCAGGCCATGGTGATGTGGACTTCGACAAACTTAATCGCGTATTAAACTGGGCTGATTACCAAGGTCCCCTGTCCGTTGAATGGGAGGATTCGGGAATGGACCGTATTTACGGTGCAACCGAGGCATGCAAATTCATTAAAGGAATGAATTTTTCTGCTTCGACCATGGCCTTTGATGAGGTATTAAAAAACGATTGAATAAACCGGTGGTGAAGATAGCCATAGCGGGCATGGATTAACAAACCTTTAATGCCAAGTGACGATCCTTTAACGGCAAGGCCTTATTCTAATACGCTCTTGGGGCTTTACCGGATATGGTGTATAAAAGAGCGTAAGTACGTTATAGTAGGAGGATGCGGATGTCTAATGCTGTATTAGAATTAAAGAGAATATCTAAAACCTTTCCAGGTGTAAAAGCTCTTTCCCGTATCGATTTCGACCTGTTGCCGGGGGAGGTACACTGTATCTGTGGTGAGAACGGAGCAGGAAAGAGTACCCTTATCAAGATCATCTCAGGTGCATATCAACCGGACAGGGGCGGCAGGATAGAGTTCGAAGGGAACCCTTGTTTGCTTAATCCCCGTACTGCAATGGAACTGGGTATTCAGACCATATATCAGGAACACAATATTTTTCCCCATCTTTCCGTTACCGAAAACATATTTGTAGGCCTGGAGATCACTAATAAGGGTATTGTAAAACGGAAAGAGATGCGGGCTAAAACCCAGGAAGCCTTGAATTACCTGCATTGTAAATTCAGTCCCGATGCCATTGTAGGAGAACTGTCCAGCGGTCAAAAAAAGCTGGTGGAGATTGCAAAGGCCATGGTATTTAAGAGGAAGGTAATAATACTTGATGAGCCCACCGCATCCCTATCGATGTCGGAAATCGATATGCTGCTGGACGTGGTAAAGAAGGTTTCCCAAACAGGGATTGCAATAATCTATATCTCCCATCACTTGGATGAGGTGTTCAGGATTGCAGACAGGATAACCATATTAAGGGACGGGTTTAAGGTGCTCACCTGTGATGCCAAGGATATTGACGAACCTGAGCTGGTTCGCAACATGGTTGGACGGGATGTTTCGGCGTTTTATTCCCGTGAATTCTTTACACCCGGGGAGGTGGTACTGGAGGCCAAAAACCTCACGGGCAACGGCGTCAGGAATATTTCATTCAAGGTACGTCGTGGTGAAATAGTAGGGTTTGCCGGTATGGTCGGTTCCGGCCGTTCTGAACTCATGGCTTTGCTGATGGGTGCAGCCGAAAGGCACGGAGGAGAGTTGTATATTGAAGGAAAAAAAGTTGATTTTAAAAATCCTTCGGATGCCATCAAACATAAAATGTGCCTTATCACCGAAGACAGACAGTATACCGGACTTTTTCTGGAGCATACCATAGCCCGGAATACCATAATAGCAAACCTGGTTAACAGTAAGAAAGTCTTTCACCATCCAAAAGAGGATTTAAAGGTAGGCAACGAATTTATCAAAAAACTGGACATAAAGGCAAAGGATGCTTCTGTTTTGGCAGTTAATCTTTCGGGAGGTAACCAGCAAAAGGTGGTGTTGGCCAAATGGTTCAATACAAACGGTGAGATATTTATCTTTGATGAACCCACCCGTGGTATCGATGTCGGTGCAAAGCAGGAGATATACAAGATCATGATGGAACTTCTCAGGCAAAACAAGGCTATAATAATGGTTTCGTCTGATATGCCCGAAGTGGTATCCTTGAGCGACAGGGTGATAGTGATGAGAAATGGTACCATAAGCGGCGAACTGGACCGTAGTGATATATCCGAAGAAAATATACTGCAGTACTCTATAGGGGGAAGTAAAATATGATCAAAACAAACTCAAAAAGAACGCTTTTTAGCAAAAACAGCGATATAAGAACCGTTGTCGTAGTCGGCATTGCATTTGTTGTGGCTATCGTTGTGGCGCAACTGATAGCCGGTTTTGTAAGCGAAGGCCGTTTTGTATACCCGTCTTTTGTAAGCGGTGTCAATGTTTTGAACATACTGATGCAGACGGCGGGTGTAGGAATAATGGCGATGGGTATGTGTACCATAATGCTTTCTGGGGACATAGATCTTTCGGTGGGTATGCTGGTGTCCCTTGTGGCCATATTCATTGCCAAGGGGATAAGGGACTGGGGCATCCCGGTGGTATCCGCCTTGATGTTGGGCATACTAATAGCTGTAGCCCTAGAAGCCTTGATGGGTCTTATAATATCTCGTTTTAAAGTGGAGTCCTTTATTATCACCCTGGGAGGAAGCATAGCCTTTAGAGGTATTGCCCTTCTTATGTGCAATTCCCAGGAAGTTACCTTAAACAAGCAATTGGACTTTTTCAAAACAAACCTCATTGAAGGTGCTACCACTGCCCAAGGCATGAGCCTAAGTCTGCCGATTTATGTAATCATATTCTTTGCTATTGCCGTAATCTTTTGGGCATTGCTTCAGTATACCAAGTTTGGCCGCCGGGTTTATGCTGTCGGTTCCAATGCGCAGGCAGCCTATCTCTCCGGTGTTAACGTAAAAAATGTCAGGCTGCTCAGTTTTGTACTCAACGGGCTTTGTGTGGGCATTGCCGGTGTATTACTCCTCTCCCGTGTTAACGTGGGAATCATATCAATAGGGCAAAACCTTGAAATAGACGTTATCGCCTCGGTTGTCATAGGAGGGGTTGCCTTAAGCGGCGGTAAAGGTAATGCGGTGGGCGTATTTATAGGTGTCATACTGATGGGTGCCATTGCCAATGCAATGAATATCCTAAGGGTACAGAGTGAGTGGCAGTATTTTGTAAAGGGTATTATCATAATTGTTGCAGTTACAGGAGGTGCCATCTCCGAAATTGTCAATGCACGCAGGTCCCTGAAACTGCAGGAAATCGAGTCACAGGCCCAAAACGGCCAAAAACCTTCCCAAGATACCACAATGTCACAATAAATATTCAATGGGTTAACAATAATACTCGACAGTATTTGTTAACTGATTTGTTATGTACTTTACATAACCCAAAGGTTATGTTTAGTAATAAAATATAACCCACCCTTAAGGGGTAGAGAAAGAGGAGGAGAGTATTTATGAAGAAAATCTTAGTGCTTCTAATCAGCCTGGTTTTGGTGGTGTGTCTGATATCCGGATGTCAGCCTGCTCAAGAGGCTGCTCCAGAAGAACCCACTGAACCTACAGCACCAGAAGAGCCTACTGAGAAAACGCCTGAGCCCGAGGAGCCGGCTCCTGAAGTACAGAAAAAGAGCATTGGCTTCTACATGGACGCTTCGGACGACTATTACAAGATAATGGGGGATACATTAAAAGCCCTTGCAGATGCGGATCCGGAGTGCGACTGGGATGTTAACATCGTCGTTGGCCAGTCAACTGCAGCTGAGCAATTAAACGCTGTTAACGACTTCATCGTTTCCGGCTATGATGCCATTATCGTTATCCAAAACAACGCAGATACCACCAGTGAGTGTATCGATTTGTGTAAAAATGCCGGCATCCCCTACTTCGGTGCTGCCCATGACTTCTCCAGTGTGCCCAACGCTGCCGATGCAGCCGGTTCGGTATGCTATGACTTTGTGCAGGCAGGGGTATATGCTGGGGAAGACGCCCTTGCCCGTGGAGCTAAAAAGATAATTATGATAGAGGGTGTGCTGGGCCAAGGTTCAGCTGGTGCTCAATCCCTGGGCTTTATCAAGGCATATGAAGACGCCGGAAAGGATATCGGTGGTATGACGGCAGAAGAGTTTGCCACTGACAAACCCAAGGGTGGCGGTGCAGACCTTGAAATCGTTGCATGGGGTTCCGGTAACTGGTTTGCCGATCCCGCCAAGAAACTTATGACCGACTTTATCGTTTCCTTAGGTCCCGATGGTTGGGACGGAGCCTATGTACAGAATGATGAGATGATGGACGGTGCTATCCAGGCAATCGAAGAAGCAGGTTTGAACCCGTCCGATTACTGGCTGGGAGCCTCCAACGGAAAAGAAAAGTCTTGGGACTGGGTTAAGAATAAGAAGACTACTATGGACGTAAACCAGACTGCTGCTCTTGAAGGAGATGCCCTATACCAGCAGTTGAAGGCTTACTTTAAAGGTGAAGAATACAGGAAATATATCCATCCTTACCTGACACCCTTCAACATAGACAATATCAACGATGTAGCTTTGGTACCATTCTCTGATGTAAATGAGTACATGAAACAAAGAAGCGAAGGGAAATTCGTCTCTGACATCAATGATCCCAAGTTCATAGACAATCCGGGATACTAATTGGCAAAGGAATCCATGGCAAGATAGAGGCTGCTACTTGTAGCCTCTATCTTCTTCTAGACTTGCACTAATGATTTAATAGGTTGTCATATGCTTAGCAAAGTTAAGCATATGACACTAACTGATCGCAATATTATTACCTTAATTGTTAATGGTGAAATGTAGGGCGGATATCCTTCGGATGTTCTTGCCTTAATGTTATATATTTGGAGGTGCTGTTTTTGATCAAGGTAGGTATGAATCTGCTAATTTGGTCTGACAATACTAATTTTGCCGAGCACAAGGGTCTTTTGGATTATTGCAAGAAGGTTGGTTTTGACGGGGTCGAGTTTAATATAGCCCTTATGGATGACCCTGACGAATGTAGAAAATTCGGGGAATACGCAAAGAAGCTCGGTCTGGACGTTACCACGGTAGGTACCTTCAATCCATCGGTTTGTAATCCCATTTCCCCAGATAAATCCCTGCGGGAGGCAGCCTATCCCGTGTTTAAAAAGTTTGTAGACCTGACCATTGAGCTGGGGGGAACCCTTATTTGCGGGCCTTTGTACCAGGGTCTGGGGTATTTCACAGGGGCGCGGCCAACTGAAGAGGAATGGGATCGTTCCTTGGATACCATGGGCCCCTGTTTCGAATATGCAAGGGACAAGGGTATAACGGTAGCGGTTGAGCCCCTCAACAGGTTTGAGACGTACCTTATAAACACGGTGGATGATGGCATACGCTATGTAAAGGATATCGCATTGGATAACGTGGGCTTGCTGCTGGATACCATGCATGCCAACATCGAGGAACTTGACGTGGCGGCGGCATTCAAAAAGGCGCTGCCCTATACCAAGCATGTCCATATATCCGAGAATAATCGAGGTATTCCCGGAACCGGCCACGCATGCAATAAAGAGATATTCGACGTATTTAAAGACGGCGGCTATGACGGGTACCTGACTATAGAGGCCTTTAATCTAGGCGCGCCGTCGTTGGTGGGTGCCCTGCACCTGTGGCGTACCTTTGCACCGAGTGATTACCAGCTTGCCAAACAGGGTTATGAACACATTAAAAAAATGCTTGCACTTTAGGAGGTAAAAATGACAGATAAGGATAGGATCAAAATGGCCATTTCGGAGGGTGATGGTGTTTTACGTATGGTACCCACCTGGGTGCCCAGGCCGTTTAACAGGCCCGGCAGGCGGATCAGGCTCCATCCCGATGATTACTATGCAATGGGTATGGAACGGGGCGCTATCGTTGAACGCTGGTTTTCATCCATCACCCATGTAGAAACCCCAGGTGCACTGCCTGATGAGGGTATGAGCTATGTTAATGTGGATGATAATATTGATCACAAGATCCTGTTCAAGGATTTTGTGGACGAATTGGGTGCTGACTTGATAGGCCATGAACTCATGGAACGATTTGGCACCTGGCCAATGTATTCAAAGTTCTACGATTACATGCAGCCCCTTTTCCATCACATCCACCATGGTGAAGAGGCTTGCAAACGGTATGGGGATGTAAAGCCCAAGCACGAGCACTATTTTTTCCCGAAACAGTATAACCAGCATCTAGGTGAAAAGCCCATTACATATTTTGGGTTTGATCCATCGGTGACCAAAGAAGAGATTAAAGAACGGTTGAGTAATTTCTCAAAATATGACGGAAGGATTACCGAGCTTTCCAGGGCTTTTAGGCTGGAGTTAGATACCGGATGGTATACTCCGGCAGGTGTGCTCCATGCCCCTGGCTCGCTATGTACCTATGAGCCCCAGTGGAACAGCGATGTTATGGCGATATGGGAAAATGTCGTCAACGGCGAAGTATTTAGTTATGACTGGCTGGCGGGCTATGTACCCGACAAGGACAAGAATAACCTGGACGTGATCATGGACGTGGCCGATTGGGATCTAAATACCTGTACCGACTATCGGGAACGTTTTTTCAGAAGGCCTATGCTTGAAAGCCAGGGCGAGGGTTATAAACAGATGTGGATCGCATACGGCAACGACTACGTGGCTGCCAAGGAGTTGATAGTTGAACCCGGGTACAGTGTACTGATAAAAGACAATGCGGCATACGGATGTGTAGTTATTCAGGGCCATGGTAAATTCGGAAAGTTCGACTGCGAATCCCCTACCCTAATACGTTTCGGTCAGTTGACGGCGGATGAGTTTTTCGTGTCCCATGGCGCATCCACCGAGGGAGTAAGGGTAACAAACCTGTCAAGGTATGAACCCCTTGTTATACTGAAACACTTCGGTCCCGACTGCAACATGCCGCAGGTGGAGGCCATGAAAAAGCCCTTCAAATAACTCCATAGGACGAGCGCAATTGAAAATTAAGCCATTAAAGAGGAGGAAAATTCTATGAAAATAGGAGTATTTAACCTTATCGATCCCTTTTCCGGTGTGGAGCACCAGCTGAAAAGGATTAAGGAAATGGGTTTTGAGTGCGCGGACGTTACTGACAGCCATTCAGGGGGCAGCATGGGCGCCTGTGCAGGCTTTGTCGCCTCTACCAGTTTGGACTCCAATCCAAAGGAAACCCTGCGCCTGTTCCAAAAATACGGGCTGGAGATATCAACGGTGTGTGCCCACGGCTGGCTGTTAGATCCGGCCAGTCCTGCCAGGTTCGGTACCAATGAGATAATGAAGGCGGTACGCTTTGCTGCAGATATTGGTGTGAAATATGTTGTCACTTCCGAAGATGAGCCCTACAGGACCGAATGGGTGGAGAAACTCAATTATGAGCAAAGGCTGACGGTTGTAGCGGATAAACTGTATGAACCACTGTTGCTGGCCAGGGATTACGGTGTAGAAATCCTTATGGAGCCCCATGGGCCCATATCCGACAGCATACAGGGTATGAAGGACCTAATAAAGATGCTCGACATGCCCCAGTTGGGTGTTAATTTGGATACCGGCAATTCATGGCTGGGAGGTACGGATCCCGTTGAGATGGCCAGAGAGCTTAAGCCCTATATCAAGCACGTCCATTGGAAGGACCTGGGTGAGAAATGGGTACCTTTGAGGGGTAAGCAATACGGTTGCGGGTTTGCCGATATTGCCATAGGCGACGGTGTTATCGATATCAAGGGCGTGTGTGCTGTACTTGCCGATGCGGATATACCCCATTCCACCCTTGAGATAGTGGGCAACGACGAGATACTTATAAAGAGCCGTGAATTTTTAAAGGCCAACGGTATGGGATAGATTGGGATATTTGTGATGGGTGGCAGCTTAAAGTATCACTGGTTTTGTTACTATGATTCGTTTTAGAATAAAACCGGTGATACTTTTTTTTATGGCCATATCGTTTTTTACAATAAGAGGATGCATGGTATAATGTACATAGTATATCAGTACGGGAGGCCGCCATGGTTGAGATAGAAGGCATAGTGACAGAGATAGTGTTTAACAACGAAAGCAACGGTTTTACGGTAGCTGAGGTAAAGGAAGGAAAGAGGCTGGTGACGGTGGTGGGGTGCATGCCCTATCTATCCACCGGTGAGACCATCAGGCTCGTCGGCCAGTGGGTTACCCATCCGGATTATGGTGAGCAGTTGAAGGTGCATAGCTATAATACTGTTACCCCCTCTACCATAAACGGTATAGAAAAATATTTATCCTCCGGGCTAGTGGAAGGAGTGGGGCCGGTTACTGCCAGAAAGCTGGTGGACCATTTTGGTCTGGATACCCTGGATATAATACAGAATGACCCCGACAAACTCCTTGAAATCCCAGGTATCGGCCCTTCAAAAGTGGAAAAGATATCCCGGTCCTTCGGCCAGCAGAGGGAGATTAGGGAAGTTATGATGTATTTACAGTCCTACGGCATTTCCCCTAACTTTTGTATAAAAATATATAAAATGTACGGCAGTGAAACCATTGGCCTTATAAAGGACAACCCCTACAGGTTGGCCCGGGACATATCGGGTATAGGCTTTAAAACCGCAGACAGGATAGCCCAATCCCTGGGTATGGACTTTGATTCACCCCACAGGGTCAAGGCCGGTACCTGCTATGTACTTTCCCAATGCGCCTCTATGGGACATACATACCTGCCACGGCAGGAGCTTATAGCATCCAGCTCCCGGTTGCTGCAGGTGGATGAGCAGTTGGTGGAAAACGCCTTGGTTAGGCTGGTCATAGACAGGGATGTTATACTGGAACAGTTGGATAATACAGAGGCGGTATACCTTGCCCCTTTCTATAACGCCGAGCTAGGGGTATCTGCCAGGCTCCTTAAACTGTTGTCGGCCGATATACCCAAGATAAATATAGATCTTGACAGGGAGATAAGGCGGCTGGAGAAGGAAACGGGCATGGAAATGGCCGTGGAACAGCGGGAGGCTGTTAGTAAGGGAATAAACAATGGGGTGTTGGTGATAACCGGCGGGCCGGGTACCGGTAAGACCACCACCATAAACGGTATTATCAATATATTGGAAGGCCAGAGCCTTAAGGTGGAGCTAGCCGCTCCTACCGGCCGGGCGGCCCAGCGCATGTCTCAGGCTTGTAACAAAGAGGCCAGGACAATCCACCGACTGTTGGAATACGGCTTCACCGGCGATGGAGAGGAAGGCTATTTCGCCAGGGATGACGGATATCCCCTGGAAGCCGACGTAGTTATAGTGGATGAGGTTTCCATGGTGGATATACTGCTGATGAATGATTTGTTAAAGGCCATAACCCCCGGTACCAGACTTATACTGGTGGGCGATGCAGACCAGTTGCCCTCGGTGGGGCCGGGGAATGTGCTCAAAGACATTATCCACAGTGGTGTGGTGCCGGTGGTCCGACTTAACGAGATTTTCAGGCAGGCCGGCCAAAGCATGATAGTTGTCAATGCCCATAGGATAAACAGGGGTGAATACCCCATCATCAACATGGACGATACCGATTTTTTTATGGACAGGCAGGAAAAACCGGAAGCAATAGTTAATACCGTTATTGATTTATGTGTTAGGCGATTGCCCGATTATTACGGTTTCGACCCACTGCGGGATATCCAGGTGATGTGTCCCATGAAAAAGGGCACCACCGGTGTCAATAACTTGAATATAAGGCTGCAGCAGATACTTAACCCTCCCAGTTCTTCTAAAAGGGAAAAGACCTTAAAGGATATGATCTTTAGAGAAGGCGATAAGGTAATGCAGGTAAAGAACAATTATAGAATAAAATGGACTCGTCTGGGCGGCGAGGACCATGGCGAAGGTGTATTCAACGGGGATGTGGGTTATATAAAGGAAATAGACCTCGAGGAGCAAAGGATTAGGGTGCTCTTTGACGATGATAAGCTGGTGGAGTACGAATACAGTCAGATGGACGAGCTGGTATTGGCCTATGCCATATCTGTCCATAAGAGTCAAGGCAGTGAGTTTCCGGTGGTGGTGCTGGTTATTGCCTGGGGCCCGCCCATGCTGATGACCAGAAATCTATTGTATACTGCCGTTACCCGGGCCCGGCAGGTAGTGGTGATAGTGGGCAGGGACAGAGTGGTCAGAGCCATGGTGGACAATGACCATATAGCCGAAAGATATTCCGGTATGGGGCTAAGGCTTAGGAAACTCCTTAATAAATAAAAAATATGTGAACAGCGGGGTTAGGTATCAAAGGAACTAGTGGAATAACAAGAGTATTGCATATTACACTTATACTTAAATGAGGACCATATATTGACAGGCTTGTGTGTAAGGGGTTACGGGATAGAACTAGGGGAAATAAATGATCTGTTAGTAATTAACCAGCAGAGGAAGATGGGAAATGATTAGCTTATCATATGTATACCATGCTTTGTTGGATCTTTTATATCCGCCGGATGTTAAGTGTGTCATATGCCAGGGCCGGGAGGAAGTAAAAAGGGGAGTGGGTATATGTACCGGCTGCTATGGTAAACTGTCACTTATACCACACGCTTTTATCCATCGTTATGCAATGGAAGACCTATCATGTACAAAAATATTCAGCGTATGTCTTTATACCACTTTAGCCAAGGATCTGATCCACCGATATAAATATAAGGGCGAGAAGCATCTGGGTGTCAACCTCGGCTGGATGATGTACCAGAGGGTGATGGAATACCTTACAAAGGATGATATAGATTATGTCACTGCCGTACCCCTTTATCCCTCCAGGGAAAGGCAAAGGGGCTTTAACCAGTCTAAGTTGCTGGCGGTAAGGATAGGCTATCTCTTGAATAAACCCGTATACCATAATTTAATTTTCAGGATAAAGGATACCCCTACCCAGACCACCCTGACCAGGGAACAACGATGGGTTAATGTATCGGATGCTTTCAAAGCTTCAAGGTCCCTTGATTTGACCGGCAAAAATATATTATTGGTGGACGATGTTTATACCACCGGGGCTACACTGAACAGCTGCGGTAAGTCCATTGTTCGGGCGGGGGCGGCAAGGGTATATGGTATAACCTTTGCTGCGGGGACGGGGTATTGAACCCATGGCTAAACCATGGCCGTATTAAAAAATAAACCAATCAACGGGGGGTAAGATAATGGATATAAGAAACTGCAAGTCCTGCGGAAAGATATACCTTTATCAGGGCGGCAATTTATGCCCGGCCTGTAACAGAGAAAGGGACAAACAGTACGAAACAGTCCGGGATTATTTATACGAATATCCTGGAGCCAATATAATGGAGGTGTCCGAAGCTACCGGGGTGGACGAAGATATAATTTTGTTGTTTTTAAGGGAGGGCAGGTTGCAGCTTGCCAAACCCGGAATAGGGCTGGACTGTGAAAGGTGCGGGGTACCTATAACAACTGGAAGGTTGTGCAATAATTGCATCAATGATCTTAAGACGGAGGCAAAAGAAGCCTTGAAAAACCAATCAATCCATAACAGGAGAACCCATACCGGTGAGGAAAGGATGCATGTATTGGACAGGATAAAACATAGGAAAGACTAAGAGTTTTTATTTCGCCCTAAACTTTTTTAAAAATATGACGATATATAGTATAACTAACCTATGATTGATGAAGGTGATTTAAGATGCGAATAATACCAGGCGGTATCCACAGAGCTCTGGGGATTTATAAGGCCCAGGGCGCAAAAAAGGATACTAAAATAAAGGACCTATCGGTCGATAGGAAACTGGACAAACTTGAACTGTCCGACAAGGCCCAGGCCTTCAAGGCGGCCCTTGACGGTTTTCAAAAATCGTCGGATATAAGGGAGCATAGGGTCCGCGTCTTGAGGGAGGAGATACAGTCGGGCAGGTACAGGGTGGACAGTGTCGAGATTGCAAAGAGAATAATACAGGAGCATTATATCAAGGAAAAGGATTAGAACCGGGTATGGGCTAAGAATACTATTTTCTGGTATGCGGGGTGTGTAAATGGAGTCATTAATAGATAATATGATCGAGATACTGAAGGCCCAGTATGATAATTATATAAATTTATTAGAATTATCCAGAAAAAAATCCAATGTTATTGTGGACGGTAGGATGGATGAATTGGAAAAAATGGTTAAGCTGGAGGAAAGGTTGATAGTGGAGGCCGGGCGCCTGGAACAGATGAGGATGAACACTGCCCATGAATTTGCTTCGGGTTTGGGGATACCACAGGATCAGGTAACCATGGATGTATTAATGGAACATGGCAGTGAAGTTCACAGGAAGAGGCTGGCGGAGTTGAAAGGGCAGCTTAATCAATATATTGTGGAACAAAAAAGGATAAACGACTTAAATGGGAGTTTAATAAAGAATTACCTTGACTATATTGAGTTTTCCTTAAACCTGTTAGCGGGTGGCGACGATCAGGGATTGTTATACAATAATAAGAACAAGAGCCCTTCCGCTATGACCAAAAGGAATTTGTACGACAAAAAGATATAGGGAGTGGAAATATGCGATCGACCTTTTACGGGCTGGAAATAGCCAGGAGCGGTATGAACGTACAACAGATCGGCCTTGACGTAACCAGCCATAATATTGCAAATGCAAACATCCAGGGCTATTCAAGGCAACAGGCCATAATACGGACCATAGGTCCTGCCAGCGGGGCGGTAAACAAGTGGGTTTCAAAGAATACCGGACAGATGGCCGGTATGGGAGCAGCCGTACAGGAGATAAGGCAGATAAGGGATACTTACTTGGATAATCAATACCGTAAGGAAAACAAACGGCTGGGGGAGTGGGAGGCTAAACAGCAGGCTTTAAGCCACGTGGAGGCTATTTTCAATGAACCTTCGGATACCGGGATAAACACAGTGCTAAATGAGTTCTTTGACGCCCTCCAGGCCATGAGCCTTAACCCGGAAGACCCTACTACCCGGGCAACGGTACAGCAAAAGGGTTATGCATTGACAGAGAATATAAGGGAGGTTTATAAAAAGCTGGAAGAGCTGCAAAGACAGTTGGATGATGGTATATTGGCCTATGTCCAGGAAATAAACTCCTATGCCCAGGAGATATCCGAGATAAACAAGCTGATATTCGAGTATGAGGCTTCCGGCCACAGGGCCAACGACTTAAGGGACCAGCGGGAGTTGTTGCTGGACCAGTTGTCCAGTATAGTCGATGTCACTTCCTATGAAGGCTCCGACGGCCGTTTCAGGGTTGATATCGGCGGGCAGATGCTGGTTAACCATTTCGATGTCAATACTGTAGAGGCAAAATTAAGGGAGAACAGCCTTACAGGCAACCCGCCCAAGAATAATCATATAGATGTAAACGGCTTGCACGAAGTGGTATGGTCAAAGAGTGGGGCTGCCCTTAACATAAACGGCGGTGCCTTAAAGGGTTTGATGGATATGAGGGACGGCATAGGTGCCCGGGAAGACCAAATTACCGACATTGACGGCAATGTAATCCAGCCTCCCAATAATAATATGGTCTATGGTATTCCCTATTATATGCAGCAGTGGAATGCCTTTGCCAAGAACCTTATGATTAACTTTAATGCCATACACAGGGAGGGATACAACCTTAGGGGAGAGACCGGTATAGATTTCTTTTCCGACGGAAGTGCCCAGTTTGACCCTCAAAACATAGGTCACCCGGTGGCCAAATATATAACCCTGTCCCAAGAATTGCAGGATGACTGGGATAATATAGCCGGCATTTACCTGGACGAAGAGGATGAGGGTGTCAATCCCGGGGATGCCAAAGGCAATAATAAGAATATACTAAGGCTTATAGCCTTAAGGCATGATATAAATTTCATGGGCGATAACAGCGGTACAATGGACAATTATATCAAGGGTCTGATATCCACATTGGGAGTATCCAGCCGTCATGCAGGGCATATGCTGGAGAACCAGGGGTTTTTGACCGCCGAAATCTCAAGGCGCCGTATGTCGGTGTCCGGCGTGTCCCTGGATGAGGAGATGGCTAACATGGTCAAATTCCAGCATGCATATAATGCCTCGGCCAGGATATTAACCGCCATGGATGAAATGCTGGAAATACTAATTAACAGGATGGGATTATCCGGAAGGTAATACCGAATAATTCTACAGGAAGGTGTTTAGGGACTGGCAACCTAACGGAACAAATCGGTACAGGATAAGAAAAGGAGTGTATATAATGCGTGTTACCAACGGAATGCTGGTGACCAATATGATGAAATATATGAGCAATAACATGGGCAGGTTGGAAAGGCTGCAGACACAGCTGGCCACCGGCAAAAGGGTAAGGCTGCCCTCCGACGATCCGGTGGCAACGTCTACGGCATTAAAAATACGTACCGACCTGGCACAAAATGAAAGGTATACCCAGAATGCCGAGAGCGCCATATCATGGCTCAACACCACCGAAAGTGCGTTAAAGGACTTAGGCAGTGTGCTTGAAAGGGTCCGCGAACTTGTTTTAGAGGGTGCCAACGGTACCTGGAGTGAAAATGATAAGAAAAAGATAGCCGACGAGATACAGGAGCTGCGGGATTATGTCATGCAGCTGGGCAATACTACCTATGCCGGAAGGTATATATTCTCAGGATATAAAACCGACCTACCGGCCTTTACCATAGCAAAGGAGGATACCATCGAAACAACACAGGGTATAGCCGGGGGACAGGTGGTTGATGATATATCCTCCATTGTGGATTTAACAGTGCTGGATAAATTAGATCAATCCCAGGCCGGCAGGTATTACATACGCTTTATTGAAGAAACGCCGGGGGATACCCATACAAACACATTCCAGATATTCAGGATGGGTGACACCCAGCCCCTGGAAGTCGGAGGTAATACCGTGTTCATCGTGGGTGATAACTTGGTGATAGACGGTAGTATACAAATAGAAGTTAAACCTCACCCGGACGGTACATACAATGTGGATGATCAGCTGGGCTTTATTGTGAAACCGGCGGACACCCTGGTGTACCAGGGAGATAACGGTAATGTGGATTTTGAGATAGGCGTTGGTACCAGTATAACCGTTAATCTCCACGGCGGCGGGGGCGGCGTGGGAATAGATGGTATTTTTAACTTGCTAGGTAGTATAGCCGATACTTTAAAGGGGGAGAATATAACCAATATCGATGATTACATCCCCCAAATCGATGGGCATATCGATAACGTGCTGGCACAAAGATCCTCAGCCGGTGCTAAAACCAACCGGTTCGAGCTGTTGGTAGGCAGGATGGGGGATGAAAAGATAAACTTTACCGAGCTGTTGTCAAAGAACGAGGATGCGGATATAGCCATGGTGATAATAGGTTTGAAGGAAGCCGAGAATGTATACAGGGCATCGCTGGCGGCCGGCGGTCGGATTATAATGCCCACCCTGGTGGATTTTTTAAGATAGGCGGGACTTTTAGTGCTTAGTATTCATACTACCTGGGCTCGGGTGGGGATAGATATACAGCCTGCCAGGATGAAGATACATAGCCCGGCTCCAACAGCGGATATTAAAACCACCGGCGGGCGGCTGGAAATAGAAAGTCAGCAGCCCAGGGTTTATATTGACCAGTACCAGTGTTTTAAGGAGCTGGGATACAAAAGCTATAAAGACCTGGCGAAGGAGACCGCCCAAGCCTCATACAGGGCGGTAATTGAATATATAGGGAAAATAGCCCGTCAGGGAGACCGGCTGGCGGCTATAGAACTGGGCGGCAACCCCATTGCCGAAATTGCAGCCGATACTGAGGGTTTTACTTCATCCGGCCGAAAGGGCCGGCCGATAAGTTTCCCTACCATACATTATAATATATCCGGCGGCGTACACCTCGACTACCAAAAGGGTAGTTTTGAATATAATATTCACACCCCGCCGGTTACCTATGATGTTACTCCCTACAGCGTGGATTGCTATCTTGAGCAGAAACCGGGTATAAGGATAGAATATAGGGGCACTAATATTGACAGGAGGATATAGTATGGTTATCAATACCAAAAATTTCGGGTATGTCATAATACCTGAGGAGGAGATAATAACCCTTCCCCGGGGCCTTTTTGCATTCGAGGATATCAAGGAATATGTTATCCTGGGCAAGAAAAACAGTGACAACCCCTTTATGTGGTTCCAGGCTGTACACCATCCTGAAGTATGTTTTGTAGTAATAGACCCCTTGACCTTTAAAAAGGACTATTCACCCTCAATCGACCAAAGGATACTGGAAACGTTGGAAGTAGAGGATAGAGCCGATATAAGGTTTTTGGCCATCGTGGTAATACCTGCAGATACTTCCAAAATGACGGCCAACCTGAGGGCACCCGTTGTAATAAACGCCAAGAAAAACATAGCCATCCAAGTGATATTGGATGAAGAAGAGTACAAAATAAAACATTATATCTTAGAAGAGATACAAAAGGGAGCATAATTATGCTGGTGCTGACTAGGAAAACAGGTGAGTCGTTAATAATCGGTGATAATATTGAGCTCCAGGTGATAGAGATCCAGGGCGATAAGGTGAAGCTAGGCATTAACGCTCCCAGGGATGTGTCCATCCTTCGCAAGGAGCTTAGGGAGGAGATAAAACAGGCCAATAAGGAGGCGGTGGCCAGTTTACCGGGTATATCCCTGGACGATCTGGGCAGCATCTTTAAAAAATAATGGACAGTAGACAGGGATGTTTCTGGCTGTCCACTCTGTGGTAATACGATAATGGGATGGTTTAAACTGTCCATGACAGCGTAACACTAAACTATACATGCAGTATAACAAAGGGAAGGTTATATTGACCTTTGTTTCATAGATAGTGTGTTTAATTATAGTGCGGGAGTTAGGGCATCCTTAGCGCTTTTTTTATTTTTAAACTTTCCGATATCTATTTATAACAAATTATAACAAACTAAAATTTCACCTTTTAACTATAAAGTTTTTGGATTTTAATACGATATATATAATGAAACCAATTTAGCCGCTGCCGCAGCGGCCGGGCGGCAGGCAGCTAACAAAAAAATCTTTGGCAGGGACGCCAAGATAAAAATCAAGGAGGAGAATAGTATGAGAATCAATAACAACCTAATGGCACTCAATGCCCACAGGCAATTGAGCGTGACCACCAACAAAGCCGGCAAGGCAATGGAGAAACTATCTTCAGGCTTAAGGATCAACAGAGCAGGCGACGACGCAGCCGGTCTGGCCATCTCCGAAAAAATGAGGGGACAGATAAGGGGTTTGAAGCAGGCATCCAGGAATGCCCAGGACGGTATATCTTTGATCCAGACAGCAGAAGGCGCCCTTAACGAAACCCACGCCATTCTTCAAAGGATGAGGGAGTTGGCGATACAGTCTGCAACCGATACCAATACCAATGCCGACAGAGGAGAACTTCAGACAGAGCTGGAACAGCTGTTGACTGAAATCACAAGGATTGCCGATAACACCGAGTTCAACACCAAGGCACTGCTAAACGGCGATCTTACTAAAGCGCTGGAGGGTGAATTGACTAACTCTACCGGAGTTGAAAGCGTGGTTCTTAAGTCAGGCGAAATGGATATAGATGAAACAGCATCGGTAGCCCAGACCGTTAACTTTGAAGCTGAATCCACTACTGGCGCTAACGATGGGGCATTCAAGAGTATTGCAGTAGAGGTTACAGCGGCGGGTACTACAGTAACGGCAACCTTTACAAAGGCTGACCTTGATAGCGGAACGGTAACCAAAGAAGTTACTGTAGGCGAGTTAACCTTTGAAGTAACGGTTGACCAAGGTTTGGCTGCTCTGCAAGGTAATGGAGACGGGTCCAAAGATACTGCCGATACCCTAACCTGTGTAGATAAGAGCCTGACTTTCCATATAGGAGCCAACGGTAATCAAAATGTTAAACTTGGACTTAGTGACATGTCGGCGGAAGGACTGGGTATAAATGGCGTGGATATCAGTACGCAAGCCGGTGCCGATGCAGCCGTTACAACCATTCAAGGTGCCATTGATAAGGTATCGGGCGAAAGATCCAAACTGGGTGCATTCCAGAACAGACTGGAGCATACCATCAGCAATCTGGGCACATCCGCTGAGAACCTACAGGCAGCAGAGAGTAGAATCCGAGACGTGGACATGGCGGAAGAGATGATGGAATTCACAAAGCAGAACATTCTCCAGCAAGCAGCGACCGCTATGCTGGCCCAGGCCAACATGGCTCCCCAGTCGGTACTTCAGCTTCTTGGATAATTTATGCCGATATTGCAAGTGTACAACTGAATGGAAACATTGTTTGACAGAGGGTTGGGGGATTTCTCCTCCGACCCTTTTTAAATAGTTTTATAAACACGGAATAATTCTGTTATATTTTAATTTTTAAGATTTTTTACGCGGGGAAGGGTGTATAATATTGAAATTATCCATAGGGATGATAGTAAAAAATGAATCCCGGCACCTGAAGAATTGTCTTGAGGCGCTACAGCCGGTTTTGGACGGTGTGGACTCAGAACTGATTATTGTAGATACAGGCTCCACGGACAATACCGTAGAAATTGCCCGGCAATTTACCGATAAAATATATTTTCACGAATGGGAGGATGACTTTGCCCGGGCCAGGAACGTAACCATTGATAAGGCTAGGGGGCAATGGTATTTTTACATTGACGCCGATGAAGTGCTGGAAAAAGCCGATGATATAATAGATTTTTTTAATACGGATAAACATAATAGGTTTGGTGCGTTAGGCGTCAAAATAAAAAATATCCATAGAGAAGACGACGACCAAGCGGTTACGGAGTTTTACAGCTTCAGGATTGTCAAGCTGGACGGTCAGACGAGGTTTAAAGGCAGGGTCCATGAACAAATTCCGAAAAAAGAACCGGTTTTATTGTCAATGGCCTGTTTAATTCACCACGGATATTTAAACACCGACCAAGAATTAATGGAATATAAATTTCAAAGGAACAGTCAGTTATTGAAAAAAGCATTGGAGGACCAGCCCGATGATTATAATATATTGTATCATCTTGCCAAGGCCTACAGGATGTATAAAGACCACAGCCGGGCCGGCGGTTATATAGAAAGGGCATATAATATCGTTCGCTCAAAAAAAATACACCCCATGTATATTTATAATGCTCTAATCCAGCATTATGTCCAACAAGGCCGGTTTTCCGACGGGGAAAGGGTTTGTCTGGAAGCGATAAAAAACAAAAAAGCCGATACCACGGCCTATATCGATACATATTACTTCCTTGCCTCCGCCCGGGCCTCCCAGGGGAAATACAAAGAAGCCGTTGACAGCTATAACCGGTATTTAAAACTTTTGGATGCATACAACAAAAATGAGCTATCGGTGGATTTTACCACCCAAGTTTATGCCGTTAAAATCCAAAACCATGTCCATCTGCAGTTGTCTTCTTTATACGACAAGCTGGTCAATGAAGACGAAGCAGTAGCCCAGGCCAAAGTTGTTTTGGATTTGCAGACAAAGGGCAACGACCGAAAGGCTGCTTTGAAACAGCTGTTACATTTATGGGTTAAGTACGGCAGGTATGACCAAATTGTTTCTCATTATGAAGAAATATTGGATACACCATCCGATTCAGACGATGATCGGGAAACTTTGTATATTTTCCTTTTAGAGGAGCAAATGGGAAAAAGGCTGGCTGTAAGAAAGGAATTAATCTCAAGGTTTGCCAACCTGCAAAGGGATACGGACTATGTCCTGCTAAACCGGGTGCGGGTGTGGCTGGATAATACCCATCATCAAAGGGATACAGATGAGCTGGTATCCAAAATATACTTTTATGATATGAGGGGCCGGCAGAATTTTTATGGAGATATTATATATTTCTTAATTGGGCTCAATAAATCATTAACCAAAGTGTTAAAAGGAGTTAGAGAACACAGGCTGGAGGGATTTGTAAAATATATCTATTCAAGGCATGGGGATGCCGATCAAGTTATAGTCGATTATATCAGAGATAGAGATATAAACCTTTCATTGGAAGAAACACGTATTTGTAAAATACTGGCTCTGTCGGTACTGTTAAAGGACGGTATTACCATGGACAAGTATAAGGATGTATTAACAAAATATCTTGACTATGGTATATCATATATTAAAAAACTGTACAGCCCGGAAGTTATCAATGAACAAAATACTGCCCTGGTAAAGACCGACGAAGACGCCTTTTTGGTTTATGTTTATCATGCCCAAAGGATAAAGAGTGAGAACCCGGCAGAGTATATAAGGTATTTAAGGAAGGCATTAAAGGAGCACCCTTACATGAAAAAGGTGGTGGAAGTATTAATGCAGGATATCCAAGACCAGGAAAGCTCGGCAAAAGAGGAGCAATCCGACCAATTTGAAGAATACAAAAAAACAGTGAAAAACAATATAAACGTGTTGATAGAAGCCCATAAAGTTGACGAAGCAAAAGCGCTTATCGATGAATACCTGAAGATAGTGCCGGATGATGCAGAAATTTATTCCTCCAAAGGTATTTTAGCCATTATGGAAGGTGACTTGATTCAGGCCGAAAAGGTATTCTTGGCGGGGTTGTCGGTGGATGAGAACAATTTTGACTTGAATTATAACCTTGCCTATCTTTATCGGTCTCAACAAGACAATGAAAGGGCGGCAGTATATTACAGAAAGGCCCTGGAAAACGCTAAGGACGAGGAAAGTAAAAAGGAACTGAGAACACTGTTAGGATTAGCAGAAGATACACACCATACCATTGTTAAAGAAACCGGAAATCCAGTTTTTAAAAGTAGGAAACTCCATATCGGTTGTGGCAGGAATATTCTAAAGGGCTGGATCAACCTGGATTTAATCGATTTGCCGGGTGTGGATGTGATAGCTGATTTGGATAACTGTAAAAACACCCCGCTGCCATTTGAGGAAAATAGTATAGAGGAGTTTTATGCCAGCCATGTAATAGAGCATATAAACAATCCTCTTCCGATGATGGAGGAATTGCATAGGATAGCCCTGCCTAATGCAAAAGCGGTTTTTAAGTGTCCCTATGGCTCATCCGATGAGGCCACTGAGGATCCCACCCATGTCAGGCAGTATTTCTTGAATTCCTTCGGGTATTTCTCCCAGCCCTTTTACTGGAGGGCAGATTACGGTTATCGGGGTGATTGGTTAACAGAAAAGATTACTCTGGTGGTGGACAAAAACAGGTATTCGGGGAAAACCCCCCGGGAAATATTAGAAGAGGTCAACCGATATCGAAACGTGGTAAAAGAGATGATTGTACAGCTAAAAGCGATAAAGCCCATAAGAAAGCCCAAAAAGGAGTTGCAAACATCTCCTAAGATAGAGATATGCCTGAATTAGACTTATTAAAGTCAGATAGGCATTGAGTGAATTAATGGGTGTATTATTTAAAGATATATTATTTATTTGTATAAAATAATGTTATTATGCCGAAAATACGCTGTATAGTGGCTTGTATAATAGATTGCATATTGGCCTGTAAAAGGTCATGGAAAATTTATTTATTAAATAGCAATAAAATTTGAATATACTTGATAAGTACCATATACTGGCATCAAAAAATGGAACTAACTTCCGGAATATAGTCCTTAAGGATTGGTTATAATAATAGCAACGGGTACGTAACGGTTGAGCCCAGACTTATACATGCTTCCACGGAGGTATGTATGGGTCGGCCAAAGATTGTATACAGGTCGAAGGGCTTGTATACAGTCGGAGGGAAGATCCTATATGGTTGGGAAAAGCTTTATTATAGTCGTACCTTCTTTAAGTATATGATTATAATAGGGTTCCAACCTATCATATAGGGTCGAGCTAAGATTATGCAGGGTGCCGAAGGTCATGGTTGTAGTCGGTTATATACAGCCGAGAGGTTGTATATAGCCGTGCAGGTATTCTGCATGGTCGAACGAACCATTATCATAGGTAATGACCTGTTTGGTCATGGTCGGAAGATCATGGCTAGGCAATAAGTTATCCATGGTGGTGCAAGGTAGATCGTTACGTGCTCGTTGTTTTTTGTATTCACTTTTCTGTCAGGGTTTGGTTTCTATGTCTTCGCGTCTTATTGATATTCTTTTTTTATAGCCGGTCTTGTTCTAGCCGGCTACCTTTCTATGTGTCAACATACCCGGTTTTGCATATATTGAATTATAACAAAAAAAGTGACCATATAAAGTTTGAAGGATAATCCGAAGGGAAGATTGAAGGATGATTGTCAGGATAAGAAAACTGCCCAAGGACGCCCCGGACGGTATATGTCTGCTAGCAAGGGATATATTCCGCCGGCTAAAGTTATCCCATAAAACACGATATACTCTCCACGTAGGCCGGTTAAAACTGCCCGCTATCATAAGGCCTGACAATAGTTCTTCAACGGATATGCTGTTGGCAAGGCCGATATTTAACGGCCTACTTTTATACAGCGATGCACGGCTAAATATATGGAAAAAGAACAGGGATATATATTTAGGTCCCGTGGTGGGAGTGTTTGTCAATAATAGATACCTTGAGGATATAGAAAAGGGCTGTCCCCCGGTCAGTGCACAAAAGCATATGCAGGCAAATGAAAAGGCCTGTTGCCTCACATATTATTTTTCCATAGAAAGGATCAACTGGGTGGATAACTGGATAAAGGGATATACCTATATCCATGGTTTAAACAAATGGAAATATTATAGGTTTGCCCTGGCTGATGTTATTTACGACCGGGGGGTGAATTTTTTAGATAACGAGAAACTGCTGGTTAGGCATATACGGCGGCAGTTAGACTATCATCCTAAAATTCGGCTTATAAACAGTCGGGACTATTTGGGAAAATGGCAGCTTTATAATGCACTGGCCAAGTATGGGGAAATAAAAAAATACCTGCCGGAAACTATCCTGTATTCAGATTTTGCTGTCCTGGAGGATATGCTGCTGCGGTATGATTTTGTCTTTGTAAAGGCTTCCCTGGGCAGCCGAGGCAGGGAGGTAATATCCATTCAAAGGTTAAGGGAAGGGTATGAGGTTGTTTCCCATCAAAACCGCTACCGACCGGTATTACTCCGGTCCAAGGAAGGGTTGAAGGATCACATCGAGGGTATGATGGGTGACAGGCTATACATCGTTCAACAGGGTATAGATTTATTAAGGGTTAATGACCGCAGTATGGATATGCGGGTGTTGATTGAAAAGGACGGACAGGGAAAATGGCAGGCCATATACAACCAGGTTAGGATGGCCAGGCCGGGCTCCACCATTACCAATTGTTCTGCCGGAGGGGATATCGCTAACTACAGCGATGTATACCCCTTATTAATGGAAGGTCGTGATCATGATCAGCTTCCCGATGATGAAAAAATCCGTGAAGCCACGATTAAAATCGCCGAGTATATAGAAAAGGAATTCGGCCCATTTGGTGAATTAGGCATGGATATGGCCCTGGACGACAAAGGACGGTTGTGGTTTATTGAGGCCAACACAAAACCCGATAAGGACCCTGAACCCGGGCTGGAGGACACACAGGGCATATCTCCTCAGTTCTTGTCCGTATTGGAATACGGGAAATATTTGTTCCTGGACGGCCTGGCCGGGGATTAAGCCTATAAAGTGTTATAAGTAATATATCCATTCTATATAAGTAGCTAATCTGTCAAAAGGAGAATGCAGTGTGAAAAACAGATCATTTACGGTGGTCTTAGACAAATATACAGGACCAATAGAAAGTGAAAATCTAGTAGCAGTGCCTGCACCGGTATTTGAACATTTGGGCTGCATGATAAACGCAAAACTAAAACTGGGTACCATGGAATTGGATATTACATGCCTGCCCAACGGGTCACAGGATCGGCTGCAGTTATCCTGGCAGTTGTTTAAAATACTGGGCCTGCCGGAGGGCATTATTTTAAATGCTGTGGCAATAAACCAAAGATTGTGCCTGGGACCGGTAATTGCGGTGTTTTCCAGCAATGGCAGTATCAAAAAGGCCAATGCCCAGAATGCTAGCTTCAGATTGGAGGAATTGGCCAATGCCAACAAAAGGGCTAATACTATGTTGTATTTTTTTTCGATAAAGGACGTTGATTTTATCCGAAGGAAGATAAGGGGCACCTTTTTTAACGAAAAAACAGGTACTTGGCAGCAAAGGTACCTTCCCTTCCCTGATATCCTGTATGACCGGGGCGGTGGTGTCCTTAGCAAGCAAAAGATAGTCTCGGACTATATACGCAGTCAGCTTATTGATAATTTGGGTGTTAAAAGAATCAATTGCCAGCATTATTTCGATAAATGGGATATGCACCAAAAACTAAGCAGGTTCAAAGAAGTGCAGCATCATTTGCCCGCTACTCTTTTATATGAATCATTAAAGGACCTGAAATTCATGTTCCAGGGATGTTCAATATTGTATCTTAAGGACTGCTGCGGCAGCAACGGTAGGGGAATAATGCGGGTGAAAAAGGATAAGGGTGGGATTTTCAGTTATAATTATTTCAATGACGGCATAGTGGAAGGCCAGGCAAATTCACTGGATGAACTGGACAACAGGATCAGGGCCTTTTTTAGAAAAAAAAGGATAATAATACAAAACGCCATAGATGTAATAAAGGTGGATGACAGTAACGTAGATTTACGGGCAACGGTACAAAGGAACGGGCAGGGTCGATTGGAAGTATCGGCATACCCGGTGAGAGTAGGGAAGCCGGGATGTCCAATTACCAGCACCAAATCAGGTTCAAAGGTATATATATTTGAAGAGTTTTTTAAGAATATTATGGGGTATTCCGATAATAGAATCATAAGGGTGAAGGAGGCAGCCACTGCCTTTTTATTTGCCGTATTTAAGGCCATGGAAAGGGCATACGGCGATTTCGGTGAATTGGGGATTGATTTTGCTATAGATCGGGAGGGTAAGTTCTGGTTTATTGAATGCAATGCAAAACCCGGGAAGGATACGGTATACCTATCCTATGACAGGGATACCGTTACCAAGGTATTCCTTAACCCCCTTGAATATGGAAAGCACATCTGCGGGTATGGAAGTTGAATATAAAGATACCTATTGAAAATTTGGATGATTGAAGAGGGGAGACTATGAAAGAAGATAATTGTCACTGCAGCGGCCAATATGACAGCAGATCAAAGGAATTAAGGGCAAAAATCCAGCATTATCTGGCGGCAGCCAAAGATATCGATACCGGCTTTAAACTGAAAAATGTCTTTGCAGAGAATAAGAGGAGAATAATGGACCTATTAAGTGCTGATGAAGAACAGTGGAATGACTGGAAGTGGCAGCTGGGTAACAGAATTACAACCGTAGAAATGATGAAAAGGTTTATACCTTTATCCAATAGGGAAATAGATAACATAGAACGGGTGGGCAAGAGATACAGGTGGGCAATATCCCCGTATTATTTAAGCCTGATGGACAGTAAAAACAGCAGCTGTCCCATCAGGATGCAGGCCGTTCCCACCATTCAGGAGCTTAAAGAGGATGGCGATGCTGATCCCATGGCGGAAGAAGCTACATCGCCGGTTGCGGGCGTAGTCAGGAGATACCCGGACAGGCTGATCATAAAGGTGACTAACAGCTGCGGGATGTTTTGTCGTCACTGCCAGCGCAGAAGGAGTATCGGCGACCGGGACCGCCAGGCTTCCTTTACGCAGTTGAAGGCAGCTATTCGGTATATCAAACAGCATGGTGAAATAAGGGATGTACTTTTAACCGGGGGGGACGGGCTGTTGATAAACGACCAACTCCTTGATTGGATCCTAGGGGAGCTGAGGGAAATACCGACGGTGGAAATCATCAGGATAGGTACCAGGACCCTGGTTACCATGCCCCAAAGGATAACGGATGACCTGTGTCGCGTCCTGGAAAGATACCACCCCATATATATAAACACCCATTTCAACCACCCCAGGGAAATTACTCTTGATGCGGCACAGGCGGCCGATAAGCTGACCAGGGCGGGTGTGCCCCTGGGCAACCAGGCGGTGTTACTCAAGGGTATCAATGATGATGTTAGTATAATGAAAAAACTTAACCATGAATTGTTGAAAATCAGGATACGGCCATACTATATATTCCATCCGGTAAACACAACGGGTACCCAGCATTTCCATGTAAAGATCCAGCGGGGTATGGAAATAATGGAGGGGCTTAGGGGGTATACCTCCGGCTTGGCCAATCCTGTTTATATCGTCAACGCACCGGGTGGTTATGGAAAGATACCGGTGATGCCCAATTATATATTGTCATGGGGCACCGACCATGTTATCCTTCGAACTTGGGAGGGGAAGGTTTTTAGGTATCCAAACTAGTAACGAAAATCCTTCGGGTATCAATGCTATAATTCAATATTTAAAGAAAATAGTATATTTTTGTTCTTTTTCTTTTAAAATATGGCAAGCACGTGGTATAATAATCCATATAAATTAGCATATACCGTTGTTATAATATATTAAATATTAAAGACACGAAAAAATAAATACAAGGAGGAGTCAATTATGAATACGATTATTATAACCGATTCCTGTTGTGACTTGCCCCTCAGCTACCTGAAAGAAAGAAATGTGCCGGTGATATACTACCCCTTTTTTATTGACGATAAGGAATGCTACGATGACCTATGGCAAAGCAGGACATGTGAGGAATTTTTCGGCCTTATGAGGTCGGGTAAGGTATCCAGAACCTCTCAGGTAAATCCCAATGTGTACTATGACATGTTTGAAAAGTATGTAAAAGAAGGTAAGGCTATTATCTTTTTGAGTTTTTCCTCCGCCCTCACGGCCAGCTTCAACAACGCCCTTCAGGCAAGGGATATGCTGCTGGAGGAATACCCCGATGCTGATATTACCATCATAGATACCCTAAGTGCTTCCCTTGGAGAGGGTCTCCTGGTTTATTATGCCGTGGAGATGCTACACAACGGCGCTTCAAAGGAGGAAATAGTGGACTGGGTTGAGACTAACAAGTACAAGCTCCATCACTGGTTTACGGTGGAGAGTCTGGAATACTTAAGACGGGGGGGCAGGGTATCGGGGGCCAAAGCCTTTATTGGCAATGTGCTGGACATAAAACCCCTCCTGCATTTCGATAATAAGGGAGCCATTGTACCAATTTTCAAGGCCAGGGGCAGGAAAAGGTCGGTCCGTGCCCTGGTGGATAAACTGGAGGAGTACATTGTGAATCCCGAGGAGCAGCTTGTTACCATTAACCATGGTGACTGTCTGGACGAGGCTAAATACGTTGAACAGCTCATACGGGAAAGGGTTAAGGTAAAAGATATATTGATAAACCCTGTGGGGCCGGTAATAGGTTCCCATTCAGGTCCGGGTACACTGTCAGTATTTTTCCTGGCGGAAAAAAGGTTATTGTAGTGTGTAAAGTAGAGTATAAGCCTTGGGGCATAGGTCTCCAGGGCCTTTTTTTGTCTATAGTTACAAGTCGATGGCATAACAAGTATTGGTTTACTCAGTTCCTAAGGTGGCATGTTAATTATGGGTCTAAAGGATTTTTCTTTTATTACCGATATAATAAACATAGGCAGGATGAAGGAGGGGCATAAAAGTGAGGATTGAAAATATCTCTTCAAAGGTTTCGGTAAGGCCGATACAAGCCCATTTCAGGAATGAGAGCATAACAAAAAGGACCGGAGACGGCCTAAATAAGGGAACGGTGGAAAACTTCCAAACCGGGCAACCTTCTGCTGATGTCATGACAGAGACAGGGAAAGAGTTGTTGGCACGGGCTGTAGAGAACGCTAATCATATGATAATGGATAGTAACAGACGGTTCGATTTTTCCGTCCATGAAGAGACCCAGACTATTATGGTAAAGGTGATTGATACAGAAAACGGCGAAGTAATACGGGAAATACCGCCGGAGAAGATCTTGGACCTGGTAGCCAAGCTATGGGAGCTGGCGGGGATAATGGTGGATGAAAGGGTATAGGGTGGTGAAGGGATGAGTATTAATTCTATTTATTCGGCCAGTAGCACTATAAGGTTTAGCGGTATGGCAAGCGGACTGGATACTGAGTCCATTATTAAGGATTTGATGCGGATAGAGCAAATGAAGGTGGACAAGCTCAAGCAGAATAGGCAACTGATAGAATGGCAAAGGGATGCGTACAGGGAAGTGACCAATTTGCTTAGGGGTTTGAAGGATGAATTCTTCGATATATTAAACCCAGGCTCATATATGTTATCAGACCAGAGGTACAAAACCTTTTCAGTCACCTCCAGCCATGATCAATACATAACTGCGACGGCCAATGCCGATGCCATGGCCGGGACATACGTAATCGACAGCATAGACAGCCTGGCCCAGGCCGCAAAGCTGGAAAGCAACTGTGATATAGCCTCCCTGGAAATTGCAGCGTCTGCCGACGATGATGGCTTGTACAGGCTAGAGGGGAGGGAACTTACCCTAACGGTGGACGGTATAAAAAAAACTATTACCTTTACCAGGGACTATGACAGCTTGGAAGGCAGCGGTGGTCTGGCAGAGGATTTCCAGCAATTGATAAACGACGCCTTCGGCGAAGGTAAAATAACGGTCTCACAGAGGGGACAGGCTATTTGTCTGGACGCGCCCACCAGCAGTGTTTCCATTATTCCCTTCGATGATCAGGACATATCCCAGGTGTTCACCATGGACCCGGACAAGCCCATTATAAACAGGTTGTCCATGAGCACCAGGCTGGGAGATATTAGGCTGAATACCCCCTTGGCCTTTGTAGAGGGTGAACTGAGGTTTACAATAAACGGGCAGGAATTTTGTTTCAGTACAGATGATACC
>JBMNSO010000005.1:0-34368 GCA_050945235.1 Mahellales bacterium | reverse complement strand
ATACAGGGCCTTATGAAAAAGCTCAAGGATAATGGTATATATACCATTGCCAGGATTGTATGCTTCAAAGATCCCACCTATGTAGGGCAATTCCCCGACAGGGCGATATTTGATAAAAGGACGGGCAAGCCATACCAGGGCAGTGACCGGTTAATATGGGCGACACCCCACGACAACAACCTTTGGGAATACAATATAAACATGGCCAAGGAGGCAGCTGCCGTTGGTTTTAATGAAGTGCAGTTTGACTATGTACGTTTCCCTGCCTCCAATGGGGGAAAACTGGACAGCGTATTGGACTATAAAAACACGGAAGGTATTTCAAAACCTGAAACAATACAAAACTTCCTAAAAAAGGCGTATAACGAGATATCGCCCTTGGAAGTATATATTTCGGCAGATGTCTATGGCATGGTGAGTTCTGTAGAAGACGATATGGGAATAGGACAGTATTGGGAAGCAATTAGTAATGTTGTGGATTATATATGCCCTATGAAGTATCCCAGTCATTATGGCAACGGTATATACGGCCTATCGGTGCCCGATGCATATCCCTATGAAACGGTTTATTATTCTACCAGGGATTCTGTGGCAAGGAACAGGAATATTCAAACACCGGCTGTTGTAAGACCGTGGATACAGGACTTCACGGCGACATGGGTAAAAGGTCATATTAAGTATGGGGAAAAGGAAGTTAGAGACCAGATAAGGGCACTGGAGGAAAACGGAGTTACAGAGTTTCTGTTATGGAATGCAGGAAACAGGTATACCGAAGCTGCGGTACGTTAAAGCATGTAAAAAAGGGTGGCCAAGGGGTGTTAGCACTTTTGATGGCTGCCCTTTTTTAGAACAAGTTACAGAGCTTTTGTTTTTTTAAAGGTGAATAGCATAAGAGGTTGATAAATGCTATAATGTAATTACAGTATATTGGGCTTATCCATAAAGGGTAGCGGTATGATGTCAAGGGAAAACTGGAAAATATTTTAGGCATTCGCTACCATATAAAGAGGTGTATGCCAAAAGGGAGGTATTGCCGTGAAGATTTGTTTTTCTACATTAGGTTGTCCCGACTGGTCCTGGAGTGAAATAACCTCAACAGCCAAGGATTTTGGTTATGATGGCATAGAAGTTAGGGGTATCGGTAAGGAATTATATGTACCCAGGGCAAGGCCCTTTCACCAGAACAGGATAGACAAGACCAAGGCCCGGCTTGTTGATATGGGTCTTAAGATATCCTGCCTTACGTCGTCCTGCCTGCTGGGGGACAAGGCCAGGAATGAACAGAGCTATAATGAAGGCAAAGACTATATAGACTTGGCAGCAAGGTTGGAAGTTCCATATATAAGGGTGTTGGGCGACGGACGACCCCAGCCATCGTCAGCCGTGGATCAGGATAATGTCATATATATGCTAAAAAGGTTAGGAGATTACGCCGAAGGTAAAGGCGTAACGGTGCTTATAGAAACCAATGGCATTTATGCAGAGTCTCGAGTAATGGAGGCTTTAATGAAAGATGTGGACCATTCTAATGTTGCCGTGCTTTGGGATATTCATCACCCCTTCAGGTTTTATGGTGAACCTGTGGAAGAAACCCATGGCCGGCTTAAGGACTATATAAAACATGTGCATTTAAAGGACTCTGTGATGGGTGACAATGGTCTGACATACTGTATGATGGGCAGGGGTGATGTGCCCATTGATAAGGGTATTGCCCTGTTAAAGAAAGATGGGTATTCGGGATATATCTCTCTTGAGTGGGTTAAAAGATGGTATATATCCTTGGAGGAACCAGGAATTGTGTATTCCTATTTTATTAAATATATTAAAAAGATAATGGAAGACAGCTGAACCGGACATTAAACGGCTGATTTCCGATAAAAAATGTATTGGCAAGGGATGGTATAGAGACTGGAAAGGTTGAACAGTAAAAGGACCAATTCCGAACAACGAAACCCAGGCATAAAAAGGAGTGTAAGCTTATCTTATGCCTGGGTTTTATATATAATGAGGAGTACTGAGTTATGCTATAAAGTATTTTAGTTTTCGCCTGAAGTCCCTTGCTGCCTGGCAAAAGGCTGCCACATTAACGAGGGGTGTTTCGGGTGGCAGGTCGCAGCCGGTACTTAATATAAAATTGGGGACGTCTTTCATTTCTTCCAATAGGGCCATGGTCTTTTCGTACACTTCATCGGACTGGGCATTGTTCATTACTCGTACGGGATCGATATTGCCGATGAGTACCACATCCCTGGGTACGACTGCTGATAGTTTCCTAAAGTCTACAATGCCATCCAGGCTAAGGCCCTGGGCACCGGTCTTGCACATATTGGGAACTATATTTGTAGTATTTCCGCAGGTATGGATAATTACCGGGACTTTCAGTTCCTTAACCATTTGTCTTATAGAAGGAGCTGCAAACTCGTCATATAGTTTGGGCGATAGCAATACCGCCGTGGGGTCCAGTAATACTATAAAATCCGCTCCTGCTTTTACCTGTGCTTTGGCATAGGGTAGTATAACAGAAGTTGCAAAATCTATTGTTTTTTTGCAAAAATCGGGGTCTATTAATGTATTTAGTGCCAATTTCTCCGCGCCCATCATAAGTCCCGCCAGGGTGAAGGACCCGCATACCAGACCACCTACCATTTTACTGGTATTATTCTTTAATAGTTTAATAACGGATATAAAGTTTGGCATTCTACCATCAGTATTTGGATTAGGTACTATATAGTCCTTAAGTTCTTCCGCCTTTGCCAGTGGGTGCACCTCTACATTTGGTGATTCATTTTCGTGGAATACGATTGGTATACCCAGGGCCTCCACTTCTACTGTCAAATCCATAAAGGGCATTACTATATCAATATTGAACTCACTGATTATCTCAAACAGTGTATCATAATGCTTCAATGGGTTTTTCAGATTCTCCAAAGCAGTAGAATTTGTTAGCTTGGCTGCAGGGTAGCTTATAATTGGTGCAACAAGTCTTCTGTCACTGGCCTTTACCGTATCTATTAGTTTCATTCATACCACCTCTTCCTTTCTGTATCTTTATTATAGGGCATTAGCCGGATAAAGTCTTTGGACTGCACTATAGTCCTTTAGTGATATATTGCTTAATAAATTTTTTAAAATTGTACAAGGGAGAACAAAATTATCCATGATATCAGAATAAGTGGCAATGGACTAACAGATCCGTGGGTAGTAATAAAACCTTTTTGTAAAATCGTGCGAATATTTGTATTATAAATAAGAAATATATTTAAAAGTATTGCATGCCATGGTTAAACTGCGGCATACAATTATTTCAATATCAAAGCAAGATATTACAAGGTAGAATATAAGACAAAAAAATGGCGCCAACTATAAAGAATGGATTGGCGTCATTAAAAATCTTATATTTTCTACTGTCTACTTGACAGGAAGTAGTTCAGGATCCTTAAGGGTTTCGACTTTTCTTTTTTGAGCGTTTTATTATCCATATTCCCAGTATTATCAATAGTATTGGTATAATAGATCTTTCTATATTGGTGTACAAAGCTCTCATTTCATTGGATAGGTTCATGTAATGCATGATGTTGGTTAATCGTCTTAGCAGTGCTAGCAACCCAATGACGATAAGTCCTATGCCAATATGATATTTATTGAAATGCTCGGAGGGCATGCTAAACGCAAAGATATCCTTCACGTCCTCACCCTGTTTTATTGCCTTGTAGGTCTGATGGCTGTCAAAGAAACTGAAAAACCATATGGGGATTAAAAATACCAGCATTAATTCCTCTAAGTATAAGAAAGAACTAAGGGCGATTATGCCAAAAAAAGCTACCATCAATTGCATACCCCTTTTCATCAACCCCATATACATCTGTCCGGCACCCGGCATCAGTGAGAGGATAAAGCCCAAAAAACCGTTATATCTTAACTTTGTTGTGGTATTATAATTCAAGGTGTTCGCCTCCTAAATTAATATTCTGTATATTTTGTATTGGTCTTGAAAGCCAATGGGTAATCTTATTAAATTCTGCATATACCATTTCCATAGGTTTTGTTATGGACATGAAGGGTCTTGTATTATTATCCGCAGCATTTATAGTTAGGTGGCCCATGGGTGTCAGGGTGAGCATCAAGATAAGACAGCCGGCTGCAATTAGGCTTATACCCCAAACCGTATCCTGATGCTTGTATGGGTAATCCCTGTTTGATGTAATGGGTATATTGGCCATAACCCTGGAGGTAAAGCCATCCGGTGCGGTGACAAAGGGCCGGCTGTTCAACAATTCATCAATATCGGCAAAGTTATCATCCCGGATATTATTCATTGAAAACGCGCCTATTTTTTTAATCCATTTTCCCAAAAGCATATACACCCTCCTCTTGACGATTATTGTCTACTAATTTTCTTTTCAGCAGCTTTTTCCCCCTATATATCCGGGTGTCTACAGTCTTTTTAGGGATATTGAGTATATGAGCTATTTCCTTGGCAGATAACTGCTGATAGTGATACATTATTATTGCCGTTCTATATTTCTCGGGTAGTTCCATAACCATGGCTGATACCAGTCTCTGTCGTTCCATCTTAAGCAGCCGTTGTTCAGGATTATAGGTATGGTCCTTTGTTTCGTGTTTGTTAGGACTCAGGGGATTATCTTCCAAGCTGATTTGTTTTACACGGTTTTTATTTTTCCGATACCAGTCGTTACATTTATTAATGGTAATTCTGTGTATCCATGTGGAAAAGGACGACTGGTGCTTAAAGGAAGATAACTTACTAAAAACATGTATAAATATCTCTTGGGCAAGGTCTTCACTGTCAGATCTATTGCAGGTAAATTGGTAGGCCAGGTTATATATTTTATCCTTGTATCTATTGACCAGAACTTCGTAATCCTGGGTATGTCCATTTAAAACAGATAAAACAATTTCTTCATCATTCAGCAGTATCACCACCCTCTATTGTTTGTTACCACAGTTTTTTTATGCTTTGGGGCTATTTTTTGTTTATGGTTATCGAACCATCGCCGGTGGTTAGGTTTATTCTTTTGCTACCATTGCCTAAGACTGCTTTGCCCGTATAAGAATCTCCCTTTTTATCAATTTCCAGTAAACCTTCAGATTCTATGCTTCCGAAACCTGTGCTAGCCTTAATGGTGGCATTATTGATCGGGGGACAGGATATTTGTATACTCCCAAAACCAGTGCTTAACGATACATCATCTTCTAGATCAGATGTGTTATCCAGTTTTATTGATCCATCGGAAGTCGATGCCGATATTTTTTTGCTGAGGTTTTCCATGGTTATAGAGCCGAAGTTTGTTTTTAAGTCCGTTTCGCCTTTTATATTGGTTGCTTTTATACTTCCATTGCTGCTTTTGGCTGTAAGACAACCGCTAACATTTTCAGCTGTAATACTGCCAAAACTCGTTTCTAGGTAGGCATCACCATAAATTTCTCCTACGTCAATGCTCCCGTCATTATTGTTTATAGATATGGTACCTTGGATATTACTGGCTTCTGCTGCCCCAAAGGAATTTTTGATGTCTATATTGCCATTAATGCTACCCACAACTATTTTTCCGTCATTATTATTAATTTGCAATGTATTTGAAAGGCCCTCGGCATTTATATTGCCTATTCCGTTTGTTATGACAGTATAACAGCCCTGTGGCACATGGATGGTATAATCCACCACCGGCTCGGAAATTATATTCCTGTTATCGGGCAACTGTGTGGATATTTCAATATTTTCTTGTGTATTGATTTCAATAGCTTTTTCAAGATAGTCTTTGGCGAGGTTCCGGTCGTTACTGTGTACTTCAATGTTGGCTTCCACTAGAAGGCTACTATTATTACTGTTGATAATGTTTATATTTCCTAAGTAATTGTTAATAATTATCTTACCATCGGCGATATCGTCAATATCTATCGGACCTGAGTTAAAGGTGGTGTTGGTTTTATATCTGAAGTTCTCAATATTAGTACCGAACCGGATACCACCAGAATCAAAGTCAATAAAGGGCAGCCTTATGTTGGTCGCGATGTTTACTGCAACTGAAACAAGAATAATAATTATTATAAGTATCAGACTAAGCACATCCACACTTAGCTTTACCGTGTTCCCTTTTTTGCTGTAAACTGCCTTTGTGATTATCAGTTCCATACCAAAGATGATGAGTATTGCTGGCCATAATAGACCAGGATCTTTATAAGGACTTAAATCAAAAAAGTTACCTAAAAGGAAAATCAAGCCGATGCCTATTAATGAGATGGCTAGCGTTATTGTTCCGATTTTTTTTGTTTCCTTTTCCAATCTGCAGCGCCTCCCTATGTTTTTAGTCTCACATATATAGACGTAAAGTTTTGATAGTTTACTTCAAAAAGATTATATAGTTTCAGAAATATATTTGCAAAATCTTTGGGACCTTTAAAGAGGATTTATAAAAGCAATGACGAATTGAATAGATGGTGGGATTGATACATTGGATCCGTGGATTGGTTCCATGGCTTATTTCTAATATATATATTATAATATATATACGCATTATCAAAAACAAGGAAGGGAAAGGTATGGCAACTATACTGGACGTAGCAAAGCTGGCCGGTGTTTCCAAAACCACCGTCTCAAGGGTAATCAATAAAAATGGCCCTGTCAGTCCGAAAACCAGAAAGCGTATAGAAATGGCCATGGAGGCCTTAAACTATACGCCCAACTATTTCGCCCAGGGCATGCGAACTAGCAGGACCAGGACCATTGGCATGCTTATCCCGGATTATTCCAACCCTTTTTATGCCCAGCTCTTTAGGTATATAGAGGATGTTGCCCGGAGAAACGGTTATATGAATATTATTTGTAATACCAATGCAGAACCCGAAAGGGAGCTCGAGCATATTCGGGAATTGGTGAGGAGGAAAATAGACGGTATTATATTTTGCACATATAAAGGTGTAAGGGATAACATTGACTACCTCATGGAGATTTCCAAGGATGTACCGGTGGTATTCATGGATCATGTGGTGGATGATCAACCAGTTTCCTATGTAATGACCGATGGCTTTGGAAGCAGTAGAAAAGCTGCCCGGTATCTTATTGCAAAGGGCAGAAAAAGGATAGCCTATATTAAAGGCCCTTCAAAGCACAGGGTAACCCATGAAAGATTTAGAGGTTACCGTCAGGCCCTCAAGGACAGGGACTTAGAGTTTGATACAAAGCTGGTATACGAAGGTGACTTTCATATGAAAAGCGGCTTTGTGGCAGCCCAGTATTTTATGAATCAGGAAAATCCCCCGGATGCAATAATGGCAGCCACCGATATAATGGCCATAGGTGCACTAAAATATTTGAAATATAAAAGCTTTCAGGTGCCCGATGACGTAAACGTTGTGGGTTTTGATAATATATTCCTATCTTCCCTAGTGGAACCCGCTTTGACTACCATTGCCCAACCCCTGTGGGACCTAGGAAGAGAAGCCATGAATATATTGATTGAAAGAATTGAACACCCAAAAACCGAAAACAAACAACTATTATTAGAGGGCGAGTTGATAATAAGAAGGTCCACCGACAATACTAAGCCCGAAATACTGACCTTCGACCAGACGTATTATTAAAGGGTATCTATAGCAGTGTGAATGTTATTTATAATTGGCCGGCCTATCCATGGTGAAAATGGCATGGTTTATTTAAAAAAGTGAAGATGAATATAAAAATTTTACATCTAATATTTATGATGTGACAAAAACAGCAAATAGTATATGGAAGGTATGATGTAATACGGAGGGGGTATTGTAATTTGGAAAAGAGATTGTTTAGGTCAAACAACCAAAGGGTATTTGGCGGGGTATGCGGGGGCATTGCCGAGTATTTTAATGTAGACGTAACCCTGGTCAGGCTTATATGGATTATTGTCAGTATCGCTCTTTTGCATGTGGGTGGGGGTATACTGATATATATTATTGCATGGATTATTGTTCCGAAAGCTAGTCCATATGTAGAAACAAAGGATTATACCGTAGACGGCAGGGAGGCCAGCCAGGCACGACAACCCGGAACGGCCGGTACAGATACAGTAGGACATAATCCTGATCCACCGGGGGCAAAAGCCGGAGTGGATGCACAAACACCAAAAGACGGTCATGACAGTGGGCTGGGTTTGGATGACGAGCCATACAATAACGCAGCGGCACAGGATACTAACGACCAAGGGCAGGGCCAGACCGGATGGGAGGATACCCAACCCGGTTCACCACATCATCGCGGTGATGTATCCGAGACCAAAAACAACGGCCCAATGGTTATAGGACTCATACTTATTATCTTGGGAGCCTTTGTCATCGCCAGGAGATATCTTGCTCCCCTGTGGATTTTTAAGTTCATATCCTGGGGTAATATATGGCCTATTCTGCTCATCGTTATAGGTTTGGCAATAGTAATTAGAGGCTTTTCTAGAAGGAAATAGAAGGGCATTTACCGCAACCTAAGTCCTTGAAGCAAAAAATCCTTAATCTGGACAGCGGCATCGTCTAATATATTAGAATGTATGCCGCTGTCCAGTTCTACAAGGTATTTTTCCATTATGGACTCCACCGCCCCGAAGAGGGCGGTGGCGATAATGTCCTCATCGCATTCCTTAAGTTGGCCTTTGTCGATACCCTGTTTTACGGTATCTTTTAAAAAGCCTGTAAGGCCTCTGAACCTTTGTGTGCTAGTTTTATTGAATTTGCTATTATATGATTTTCTTTCATAAAGTATTATTTTTATTAAGGAAGGCTGCCTGCTCACTTCCGAAAAATGCATTTTCAATATTTGGTATAATTTTTCGATGGTATGAATATCCTTATTAAATATTTCCTTATAAAAACCCAATCGTTTTGTATATTCCACTTCAAAGATGTAATCTAATATATCTTCTTTATTCTTGAAGTAGTTATAAATTGTACCCACCGCCACCTTTGCTTCCTGGGCAATTCTGTCTGTGGTAGCTCCGTGGAACCCAAGTTTAGATATTACTTCTATGGCGGCATTGCGTATTATTTCCTTTTTCTGTTCCTTGACAGCCATTATATCCCGCCTTCCTTAAAATCAGCATCTTAACTGTATTTATTATACTACAAAAACTGCAAATAATATAACGTTGCAAGGTCAATAATGAATTATCACCATGGGTATTGTACCGTACAATGGTAAAGAAATTTCTTGCCCCTTAGTTGCCTTGGGATTTGTATACATCCTGTTTGATTGTTTTTGGCGGTCTGGATGTATAGCTTATGGCATCTTGGGGGCATCTATCGGCGCATTCATTGCATTGCAAGCAATGGGAGGAAAGTATTTCGGCTTTGTCGCCCTTATTTCTGATTTGTATGGCATTGCCATCACAGTGCCTTTGGCATATACTGCATCCACTACACTTATCGGGGTTTACTCTAAAGCCCAATTTGGCAATAGAGCCGGTGATGCCCAATAAGACGCCAAAGGGACATAAATGCCTGTGCCAGAGGGCGGCCGGGAAGAACAGGGTCAGCAAAACGGCGGCCAGGGTGAGAATGGGAAGTACGGGCACCTTTACACCTTTTGTCATAGTGAGTAATAAAATAACTATGAATAGGGCAAAAATTGTGTATCTAATAAATCCGGATTGGAGGAATTTAGGCACAGTCCTTCTTTGTATCTTTAGTTTCCTGCCTAAATAGTCAAAGGGTCCCATAATAGTATTTGTAGGGCATATCCACCCGCAGTAAAAACGTCCAAGTATCAAGGCTGCTATTATACAAACCAGTACAAGGGCCATCCATAATTGAACCCTGCCCATGACTAACAAAAAAATGAATAAACATAGAAATACTATCTGGGTTAAGAGCTTTAATTTATTGGTTGTTGACATTTACACCACTCCTTAATAATATATGAGTGAGACCTCATTCATATATTATAGTAAAATAATCCTTATGTCAACAGGGCATATTAATTTAATGAATTATGACCATCGATGGGTAGATTTAAAATAGCAAATAATGCGCAACAGCGGGATAATGCATATATATAAACTAGAATGGTTGAATAACACTAAAATTGATAAAAATTTAACATCCATTGACCTTGTTATATATCAGTAAGAGTATTAAAATAGTATTTATTATCGATGTACAATAACTGTGGATATAAAGCCATAGTCTGAAACAAGGTCTTTAGGGAAGGGCACGACCTCACAGGCAACTTGTGGTGAAATTGATATATGTAACCGGGCTTTTAGAAAGGAGGAGACGGTATGGAAGATATTATAAGAAAAATAATCTCCATTGACAAAAATGCCAAGGATATACTGGTACAGTCTGAGCAAGAGATGAAACAAAGGGAGAAGGCGGCCAGGGATGATTTTGAACGGATGACAAACGAGGCGATGGAAAAAGCCAGGGAGGATGGCAGAGCAATATATGAAGATATGGTTCACAAGGCTCAGGAAGAAGGAGAAGGTATCAGACAGTGGGCGCAACACCAAAGCCAGGTGTTAGAAGAGAAGTATCAGGCCATAAAGGATAGACTGGAGTCGGAGTTGTTTAAAAAAATATTCAATTAATATTTTAATTGGGAAGGATTACCCATGAACAGTATTACAAGATATGCAGCAGTCAATACAAAAATACGGGCATTGGAGGGCAAGCTACTTAAGGATCATGACTATCTGACACTAATGTTCAAGGAATCGGTTGCTGAGATTACCCAATATTTAAAAGAAAGGACCCATTATAAAGATGCCTTAAGGGGTGTAGATCCGGAAAATGTCCATAGGGGGCACTTGGAGGTCATTTTAAAGAAAAACGTCTTAGATAACCTGGACAAGGTAACCTATTATTTCCAAGGCAAGCACAGAAGATTTCTGGAAACATTGTTCATGCGTCACGAAATAGAAGACCTTAAGATTTTAATAAGGGCTGTGTATACCGACCGGGACTATACGAATTTTGAAGATTCTCTGGTCTATATAGGTAGATACAGCACAATTGACTACAAGGCCCTGGCGGGAGCCAACACCTTTGCCCAGCTTATTGAAGCCCTAAGGGATACCGAGTATTATAGCTATCTTTTACCCTTAAAGGGCAAGGAACAGCAGGAAGGTCAATTCGGCATAGAAATGGCCCTTGATTTGGCATATTTCAATTTATTTGAAAGGCATATTAAACTACTACCTAAGAATGAACAGACCATCCTAAGGGAAATCCAGGGAATGCAGGTAGATTTGTTGAACCTTCAGTGGATATACAGAGGGCTAAAGTTTTACAAGCTGTCCCCGGAGGAGCTTTTAAACTACACCATAGGTTTCGGTAGCCGTCTTAAGTATAAGGATATTAAGGAACTGTGTTACAGTAAAGATATAAAGGAACTAGAACGCAGGATGTTAAACAGTAGGTACAGGTTTTTATTTACCCATGAGCTGACAAAGGATGTATTCATGGAACGGCGTATACTCAGGTACCAATACTCAAAATTAATGGAACTAAGGCGCAGGGGTGATATGAATATTTCTCAAACGATAATATACTCTCAGCTGTTGGAATACGAAATGAGGGACATTATCTCGGTTATAGAGGCTGTCAGGTATAACATCCATGATGTACAGCAGGTTAAGAGATATTTAATAAGGAAGATATAGAATAGAGGTGGTAATGTGGCGGTAGAAAGAATGGAAATGCTCAATATAATTGGGCCTTTAGATTACCTGGACGATATCTCCAGGGAGATTGCACTTCTTGGCTGCATTCATATAGTCAATGCCCACAACGAAATAGACAACAATAGTTTTACAATTTCAACGACGGAAAAAAATATAGACGCATTGGTGGATATATGCTTTATAAAACCCTATAGGAAAACCGTGGACTATTCGGAGGCAGCTAAAAGGATTAACCGGTTGATGAAGGCCTTTCATATTAAACCGGCCGTTGACAGGTCCCATATAGAGCAACCATTTGATTTTCAGCATACCATGGAAGAGATAGATAATATTTATAATGAGGTGGAATCCTGCTATAACAGGATAGAGCAGTATGAAAAGGACCTGGAAACCATGGCAGCCCAAAGGGAATACCTTTCATATATAGAGCACCTGGACATTGACCTTAAGGCATTAAACGATCTTGAGTTTTTTACCTTTAGGCTGGGGAAGCTATCAAAGGAGAACATGTCAAAGCTTAAGAAAAATTTCGATAATGTCCCGGCTATTGTATATAAGGTTCATTCCACTCAAACCGAAGATGTGGTCATATCCATTGCTCCAAAATCTTTGAAAGTGGAACTGGGCAGGGTGTTCAGCTCCCTGGGTTATCAGGAAATAGAATTGCCCAAGGATTTAGCCGGTACACCCAGGAATTGTATTGGGAACCTCAATGCTCGGGCCGACCAAATACAACAGGAGATAAGGAAACTCAAAAAGGACTTAAATAACCTTAAAAAGAAGTACGGATATTATGTAAAGCAGAGCTACAGTCAGCTTAAGATAAGCGAAAAGGTGCAGGATATAAACAGTGAAACGGCTTGTAGTAAAGAATTCTTCTACCTGGCCGGCTGGATACCCGTTAAACAAAAGGTTGAGCTGGAAAAAAGGCTGAAGCCGTACATCGAAAAGACCCTGTTGGTTTTTAAAGACCGTAGGGATGTTGGCAAAAATGTGATACCACCCACTAAGCTGTCAAATAATCCTTTGGTTAAGCCCTTTGAGTCACTGGTTTACATGTACGGCGTTCCGTCCTATGATGAAGTGGACCCGACGCCCTTCCTGGGGATTAGTTATATGCTGATGTTTGGAGCAATGTTCGGGGACCTGGGCCAGGGCCTTGTATTATTGATTATGGGTCTGTTGCTTGCCCATAAAAAACCCCGGTCCAATATGGGGGGTGTGTTGTCCAGATTGGGTATTAGTTCCATGATATTTGGCATTTTATATGGAAGTGTATTCGGCTTTGAAGATGTTATCCCGGCTTTATTGATAAGGCCGATGGAAAGCATACAAACCATGCTCATAGCCGGTATTGTTCTGGGGTCTTTGTTACTAACGGCAGGATATGTATATAATATGATAAACAGCCTGAGGCAGGGCGATATTGAAGAAGGTGTCTTTAGCAGAAACGGAATCGTAGGTTTGGTATTCTTTTGGTTGATACTTATTGCTGCTGCGTCGGTTTTCCTTAACAAAGCTATGCCAATGCCCATTCCGGTTTTGATAACGATTCTGGCCGTATTACTCGGGCTGACGGTGGTTAAGCATCCACTGGCAAACCTGATAACCAAAAGATATCCTTTATACAGCGAATCAAAGGCTGATTATTATATCGAAGGTGGGTTTGGCGTAATAGAGACGCTGTTAAGCCTGCTTAGCAATACCATATCCTTCATTAGGGTAGGAGCCTTTGCCCTTAGCCACGTCAGTCTGTTTGTTGCATTTTTGACCATGGCCGATATGATGAGCAGCAACGCAGGCAGCATTGCGTTATTGATACTAGGTAACGTAGTGGTAATAGCCCTGGAAGGGCTGATAGTATTTATCCAGGGTCTTAGGTTGGAATACTATGAGATATTCAGCAAGTTCTATAGAGGTGACGGGCTGCCTTACAAGCCAACAAGGATTAGTTTTGCAAAAAAATCTGACACAAGGTAAATTATGAGATATCCGTATATATAAAATATGATATAAGGTTTATGATTAAAGGTTAAGGAGGATAAGAAAATGTATATATTATTAATACTTGCAGTAGCCGTTGTAGTAGCTACTATCGCACTGGGTTTGGTGTTAAGATTTAAAAAGGAAAACAAGCTCGGAATAAATACCAAATGGGCTTTAAAGGCTAACCTGTTTTCCTTTGTACCCATAATGGCTGCCGCCATAATTTTCTTGGTACCCGATATAGCCGGTGCTGCACCTGCTTCGTCAGGGGCCGATGGTTCCGGTTTGGGCTTTATTGCAGCTGCCCTTTCTACAGGCTTGGCCACCATCGGCGCCGGATATGCGGTGGGATCTGTTGCATCCTCTGCCTTGGGCGCGGTTTCAGAGGATCCGGGCATTTTGGGAAAGACATTGATCTTTGTGGGTCTGGCGGAAGGTATTGCCATATATGGTTTGATAATATCCATCATGATTATCGGAAGTCTGTAGTCCCCTGCGGAATAAAAGGGCGGGAATGACATGAAACTGTTCTTGATTAGTGACAATATGGATACCTTGGTGGGTATGCGCTTAGCCGGCATAAAGGGAGTAGTAGTCCATGAAAAAGATGAGATATTAGAAGCCTTAAAGAATGTTAAGGAACAAGGGGATGTCGGTATAATTCTTATTACTGAAAAGCTGTCCCTAAAGGTAAAGGATTATCTGGATAAGGAAAAGCTGAAAACCGATATACCATTGATTGTAGAAATACCCGATAGGCATGGCACTATGCTCAAAGAAGAGAGGATTACAAGGTATATTAAAGAAGCAATAGGTCTTAAAATTTGAGGTGAGTTTATGACTACAATTGAAGGAAAATTAAAACTCTTCACCAAGATAGTATTTGATAAAGTAGAAAAGGAAGCTCAGGACAACTTGACCCGGTTCAATGAAAGGTTGGAACAGGAATATGAACAGCAAAGGGCGGCAGCGGAAAAGCTTTATTCAGATATGGTCAATGGGGCCAGGAAAAAGGCCGAACTTAAAAAAACACAGGTAGTGTCAAAGGCCAAAATCGATGCACAACAGATTATATTAAGAAAGAAAAAGGAACTGTTGAATAAGACCATTTCCGATATTGGCAGTCTTGCCCTTGAGTATACGAACACCCAGGAATATCTTGGTTTTCTGGGAAGGTGCATAAAAGATGCACTCATTCAGATGGAAGGATGCAAACATTTGATATTCTATTTTTCCAAAAGGGATCTGGACGAAAGGTATGAGATGGTGTCTGAGGTGATTTCAGCCAATATCGGCCAGGGTATTGAGTTTAGCATACAGGCCACTCAAGGCAATATTATAGGCGGGTGCATATGCCAGGACAAGGACGGCCTTCGAAGAATAGACAATTCTATGGCTTCCATGTTGGAGGATAACAGAGCCATGGTTGGGAAGGCATTGATGGATAATTTGCAGTAAAGAGCAGGTGATAAAAATGGAAGGACGTCAAGGACGTATTTCTTTTGTAAATGGTCCGGTAATCAGGGGCAAGAATATGAAATCCTTCAAAATGCGGGAGATGGTTATGGTAGGGCCTAATAAGCTGATAGGAGAAATCATTTCCTTAGAGGGAGACAGTGCCGTAATCCAGGTGTATGAAGAAACCGGCGGGCTTATGGTGGGGCAAAGTATTTTACCCACGGGAAAACCGTTGTCGGTTAAATTAGGACCCGGAGTCATCGGAAATATATTCGACGGTATACAAAGGCCTCTTAAAAGGATAGATGACATGTCCCAGGGGTTTATATCCCAGGGTATAGGATTGATTTCGATAGATGAGGATAGAAAATGGCAGGTGGAGATTACGGTTAGCCTCGGTGAGTGGCTACAACAGGGGCAAATCTTTGGGCGGATACAGGAGACGCCTCTTATTGACCACAGGCTGATGGTACCGCCGGGTATCAGCGGTAAGGTGGTTTATCTGCAGCAAAGTGGCACCTATAATATGGAAGAAGTATTGGTCAAGCTGGAAACCGAAACCGGCGAAATAATAGAACTTAAGATGTACCAAGAATGGCCGGTCAGGGTACCCCGACCGGTTAGATCTAGGAAGCCTATTGAACAGCCCCTGGTTACCGGCCAGAGGATACTGGATTCATTTTTCCCCATAGCAAAGGGCGGCACTGCGGCCATACCGGGGAGTTTCGGTACCGGTAAGACCATGACCCAGCACCAGCTGGCTAAATGGTCAAATGCAGATATTATAGTATATATAGGGTGTGGTGAGCGGGGCAATGAAATGACAGAGGTATTGGAGGATTTCCCCGAACTGGTGGACCCAGAAACAAAAAGACCGTTAATGGAGAGGACGGTGCTGATAGCCAATACCTCCAATATGCCGGTGGCAGCCAGGGAGGCCAGTATATATACCGGCATTACCATAGCGGAATATTACCGTGATATGGGCTATCATGTAGCTATAATGGCCGATTCCACCTCTCGGTGGGCAGAAGCTTTAAGGGAAATATCCGGCCGCTTGGAAGAAATGCCGGCGGAAGAAGGGTATCCGGCCTATTTGCCTTCCCGTTTGGCGGAGTTTTACGAACGGGCAGGGTATGTAGATACCCTAAACGAAAAGGAAGGTTCGGTTACCATTATAGGTGCCGTGTCTCCGGCGGGCGGTGATTTCTCCGAGCCGGTGACCCAAAATACCAAGAGATTTGTTGGTGCCTTCTTGGGGTTGGACAGGAAACTGGCCTATGCAAGGCATTTTCCTGCCATAAACTGGCTGTCTAGCTACAGCGGGTATATAACTTCCCTAGCCGACTGGTACGCCGAAAATGTTGCGGACGATGCCTTAGAATTGAGGGCCAAGCTGCTGAAACTCCTTTTTGAGGAGACAAGATTATTAGAGATTGTAAAACTGGTGGGTGAGGATGTATTGCCCGATGACCAAAGGTTAATTCTGGAAATATCCAAAGTTATTAAGAACGGTTTTATGCAGCAAAATGCCTTTCATACTGAGGATACCTATGTACCCTTGAAAAAGCAGTATTTAATGCTTAAGGTGATTGACTACCTGTACAACCGAGCATATAAGGCGGTGAAACAGGGCATTCCCATTTCGAGGGTAAAGGATGACGGTATTTTTAATGAAGTAACTAAAATGAAATATAATATACCTAACGACAGACTGGAGAAGATAGACGAAGTGAAGGGGCATATTAAGGATTTCTACGATAGATTGGAAACCGAGTATGCTTAAAGGAAGGTGCAGACTTTGAGGAAAGAATTTTTGCTACTTGATAAAATAGAAGGACCCTTAATAATATTGTCCAACGTACCCGATGCCGCCTATGACGAAATAGTGGATATTGTTATGGAAGACGGTAAGATAAGGAAGAAGGGCAAGGTGGTACAGCTATATGAGGATAAGGTTATAATCCAGGTCTTTGGCAGTACCGCCGGACTGGCGGTGGATAATGCCAGGATTAGATTTACCGGCAGTCCCCTTGAGATTTCCCTGACCAAGGATATATTGGGTAGGGTGTTTAACGGCATAGGTCAGCCGATAGATGACGGGGGGGATATCTACAGTGACGAGAAGTACGATATAAACGGTAAACCCATTAACCCCGTATCCCGTCTCTACCCAAGAAATTATATACAAACCGGAATATCGTCGATAGATTGCCTGGTTACCCTGATAAGGGGTCAGAAACTTCCTATATTTTCAGGAAATGGGTTGCCCCATAACGAACTGGCTGCTCAGATAGTTAAACAGGCCACCCTTTCGTCGGATAGCAACGATGAGTTTGCCGTGGTATTTGCCGCCATGGGTGTCAAGCATGATGATGCCGATTTTTTCCGAAAGAGTTTTGAACAGTCCGGTGTATTGGAGAGGGTGGTAATGTTTTTGAATTTGGCCGATGACCCTATAGTTGAAAGAATAACCACTCCGAGGTGTGCACTGACGGCTGCAGAGTATCTGGCCTTCACCCATGGTATGCATATACTGGTAATCATGACCGACATGACTATCTATTGCGAAGGGCTAAGGGAAATGTCGGCATCCCGGGAAGAGGTGCCCAGTAGAAAGGGGTACCCGGGGTATATGTATTCCGATCTTGCCAGCTTGTACGAGAGGGCCGGGATGATGAAGGGTAAAAAGGGTTCCATAACCCAAATACCCATCCTCAGTATGCCCAATGACGATATAACCCATCCGGTTCCCGACCTGACAGGATATATTACTGAAGGGCAGATAGTACTGAGTAGAGCCCTTTACCAAAAAAATATTTATCCTCCAATAAATATACTCCCATCCCTGTCCCGATTGATGAAGGATGGCATAGGAACGGGTTATACCAGGGAGGATCACCCCGAGCTGGCCAACCAGATTTTCTCGGCTTTTTCAAAGGTTCAAGAGGTGGAAGCCCTGGCCCAGGTTATAGGCGAGGATGAGTTGTCGGAGGTTGATAAGAAATATCTGGAATTTGGGAGACAGTTCGAGGAAAGATTCATAAAGCAGGGATACGACGAAAACAGGAACATCATAGAGACCCTGGAGTTGGGCTGGGACCTTTTGTCGATACTGCCCAGGGAAGAGCTTAATAGATTAAGTCCGGAAATCATGGAAAAGTATTTTAAGGAGTGAGGTAGATGGCTGATACCACACCCACCAAGTCCAACTTAATAAATGCCCAGACCTCCCTTGAATTGTCCCAGAAGGCCTTTGAACTGCTGGACAAAAAAAGGAATGTACTGATAAGGGAAATGATGAACCTTATAGGAAAAGCCAGAAGAATTCAGGATAAAATAGAGATCACCTTTAATGAGGCATACAAGGCGCTGGAAGTGGCCAATATAACCATGGGCATTAGCACCGTTGAGGATATAGCTTTATCCATTCCTGAGGAAACAGAGGTTGGAATACTTTTAAGAAGTGTAATGGGGGTGGAAATACCCAGGGTGAGGTATAAAAAGAATGACCTTCAACCCCAGTACAGTTTTTATCGTACCAATAATGCAATGGACATGGCCCTGGCTCAGTTTAAAGAGGTAAAATATATGATATTTGAAATGGCCGAGATGGAAAACTCCATCTACAAGTTGGCCATGGAGATAAAGAAGACCCAGAAAAGGACCAATGCCCTTCAAAATATACAGATACCGAGGTATAAGGAGATAGTGAAAACCATACAGGAAGCCTTGGAAGAAAAGGAACGGGAAGACTTTTTCAGGATGAAGGTGGTTAAAAAGAAGGGGCGTAATAAAAAGTCATAATATAGCGCCTTTATTTTCGGCACCGGAAAGACTGGACGTTTAAGGATTCGGCAAATATATAAGGCACCCTTACGGTGCCTTATTCTATGTTATGGACTGGATAGGCCAGTCTCACCCCTGTTATCTTGGCCATATCTTCGGTCATGGATACCAAATCCTCCTTGGACAACTCATGTATGGAGGTCTTGCCTAGGCATCTTATGGCGATATCCATTTCCTCCCTTAGAGCCTTTAAGAAATTGCTGGCACAGTCCACTGCTTCGTCGATATCCAGCAAGTCTGTATGTTTTCCTTCATAAAGATACAAATCCGGCGGCGCGGCACCGGCCGGCAGCCTGTTAAGCTGGGTATAAACCGCGGCTATGTCCACCGGGTAGCCGATATAGAAGGCATCCGCCCCTAGGGCTATGGCCTTTAGCATATCAGCGGCGTCCCTGAACCCACCGGCCATTATCAGGGATACCCTATCCCGGACACCGGATTTATCCAAAAATTTTACCGCCCGTACCAGGGCATACAGGGTGGGTATGCCAAAGTTGTTTATGGTTATTTCCGGGCTACCCGCTGTTTCGCCCTGGGCACCGTCTATTACAATGGCGTCTACCCCGGCATAAAGCAATTTTTCCAAATCGGCTTCTATATTGCCGGCTGCTATCTTAACCGCTATGGGTACACCACCCGTTATATCCCGGAGTTCCTCCACCTTGTTTTTCAATTCACGTTCATTCCCGATATCAGGAAACAATGTAGGCATTATGGCATCCTGGCCCTCGGGTATATTAAGGTGTTTTCTCAGTTCATCGCCGATTAGTTTATTGTTTATCTTAAAACCGTCACCGGCACTGGCGCCCTGCCCCATCTTTATTTCAATCATGTCTGCCTGTTTAAGCTGGTCGGGGTGGTTGCCCCAGCCCGCCCGGTTGTACTGTACCACATAAAGCTTGGCATTTTCCCGCTCCTCGGTCAGAAACCCTGATTCTCCCGAATTGGTAGCGGTGCCTATTATTGACGACACCTTTGCCATGGCTATCTTAACCGCCATGGAAACCGATGCACCGTAGGCCATACCGGCGATCATGAAAGGCACCGGAAGGGTCATGGGCTTGGCAGCTTCTTTGCCTATAACCACCTGGGTGTCTATGGTTGTACCGTCTTCGGTCGGGAACAAAGCGGGCACAAACATAAGATCCTGGAAATCTTTAAAGTTTAAGGTTGAACCTAAGGGTTCGGTCAGGGGCTGTCCGTTCTTTGCCCTCTGGGCTATACCCAAAAACTTTAACCATGAATAATTATCCACAAAGGGAGGGGCCTTGATTTTTTTCATGTCCGCCAGCTTTTCCAGCATTTGGTCCATTATACGACTATAGAAGAACTGCATTAAAGACATCTATTCACCCTCTTATTTCATTATTTTATATAATTAGTCTATCCTGTGGTCTTAAATTTAATCGTTTTTAATATTAAAATTGTCTGTAAGGTTTCATTTTATTCAAAAGATGGTATAATACCCACTGATACATGCCTTTTTATTTATAAAGATCAAAATTTCATTTTAACCTATAATAATTTAAGGTATAATAAATTTATGATTAGGATAACAGAGAAAAAATATGATAAATGCTGTGGAGGTTTTTTGAATGAGATTGAGGGAAACAAAGGATGGCAGGGAGTTTAATGAAATAATAAGCAACCATCCAAAGGGACATATTCTGCAGAGCTATGAATGGGGAGTACTAAAGAGTATCACATGGAACCCCTTGTATTTGATCGCCGAAGATGGGGACAAGCCCGTGGGTGGGTTGATGCTGCTTAAGAGAAGGGTGCCGGGTATAAATAAAACAATGCTGTATTGTCCTAGGGGGCCTGTAATAGATTTCCACGACAAGGCACTCCTCGGCTTTCTTGTGGAAGAGCTTAAAAAGGTAGCCAAAGAGCATAGGGCAATTTCCCTTAAAATTGATCCCGATATAGAGATTGAGGATAGGACGGTCCTGGACAACCTTGCCGGGGTGGGCTTTTATCATAAGAAAGAGACGCTGAATTTTGAGGGTGTTCAGCCAAAATTCGTGTTCAGGCTGGATATATCCGGTGATCTGGACGAAGTATTCAATAACTTTCACAGTAAGACCCGATATAATGTAAGACTGGCGGGCCGGAAGGGCGTTAACGTTACTAAGGGCAACAGACAGGACTTGGAACATTTTCACAAAATAATGGTGGAAACCGGAGCTCGGGACAATTTTATAATAAGGACTTTGGATTATTTTCAAAGGATGTATGATATTCTTAATCCTCCGGGGTACCTGGAACTTTTCATGGCTGAGTATGAAGGCCGACCCATAGCCGGAACCATATGCCTAAAATATGGGGATAAATGCTGGTATTTATACGGTGCCAGCAGCAACAGCCATAGAAATGTGATGCCCAATTATCTGTTGCAGTGGGAAATGATAAAATGGGCCAAGGAGAATGGCTGTACATTGTATGACTTTAGGGGCGTATCCGGAGATTTAAGCGAGAGTAATCCATTATACGGGCTGTATAGGTTCAAAAAGGGTTTTAACGGCAAGTTCACAGAGTTTATCGGCGAGTTTGATTATCCCTTTAACAAATTTCAGTATCTGTTGCTGGAAAACGGTATTAGCTCCTTCAGGAAAACCAGGCATTTTATGTACAATATAAAGAAAAAACTAAAGGGGTGATGGATAGGTGGGTTCATATCTTGAGGTATATGTAGATAATATCCTGCATAACTTTAACAGTATTAAACAAATGGTGGGCGTTGAGGTAATGGCTGTTGTAAAGGCTGATGCCTACGGCCATGGCATGGAGGGAGTGGCCAAGGCCCTGGAAGAAGGTGGGGTCCAATGGTTTGGAGTCTCGGAGGTAGAAGAGGGTGCTCGGCTGCGACAAGCCGGCATAAAAGGAAGTATTCTGGTAATGGCCGGTATAACCGGTGATGAAGAGCAGTGTATAGATTACGAACTTATACCCTCTATCCATAATTTCGACGCCCTGGAAAAATATCACCGGCTACTGGAAGAAAAGGGAAAGACCGGTAGGGCTCATATAAGCGTGGATACCGGTATGGGCAGGCTGGGGTTTTTTCCCTCCCAAATAGATGAGGTGAGTGCCAGGATAAAGACAATGGACAATATTAAATTCGAAGGCCTGTATACCCATTTTTCTTCTGCCCACCAGAGGAATAGGACATATACGCAAAATCAGATTAAGGTGTTCAACCGATGTATTGAAAGGTTTGCCGATAACGGTATTACCTTTAGCATATGCCACGCCTCCAACAGCGAGGGAGCCGTTGATTACCCCGAGGCCAGATTTGATATGGTCAGGGTGGGCAATCTTATTTATGGTCAGCAGCTTTATACGGGTAACCTTAAAATTTTAAAAACTTACAGCCTAAAGTCCAAGATAATGGACATAAGGGATGTTCCCGCCGGGACATATATTGGCTATGGCCACTACTACAAGGCCAAAAGGCCTATGCGGGTAGGAGTGGTGGCGGCTGGTTTTTATGACGGGTTACTGTCCACCAAGAGGAATAATGTCAGGTCGTTAAAGATATGCATAAAGGATATGTTGAAGTCGGTAAGGGATACATTCTTTGACATACCCATGGTTAAGTACAAGGGCAGGCATGTGGCCATGGTGGGAAGACCCAGCATGCAGATGATGACGGTGGATTTAACGGGTACCGATGCCCAGCCCGGGGACTATGTTGAGGTGGACATAAACCCCATTAACTTAAAACAAAACGTGGACAGGATATTTGTAACCCAGGAAAAAAAAGAATAATAATGGAATAAATAAAAAAACCCCTGGCGGATATACCGTCAGGGGTTTTTGATAATTAACGTTATTTTGCGCCTTCCAATGCCTTGGCTGCCAACTCTTTCATGTTATTGGAAGAACTTGTAGCACCTGAGAAGGTATCTACCTTATCAGGATCCTGAACTTCAATCAAAGATTTTTCAAGGGTTTCATAGGCTTCCCTTACGTCGGTGCCCCCTTTTTCCAAAAAATTGTCGTAATAATCCTGATCGGTGCTTTTTTTATTACCGTCTTCCATAACTTCATCATAATAGACATCGGTGATTTTTCCGTTTTTAACCGTGATTTCTATGATGGGTTTCCATCCCCTTTCATCGGTTTCACCTTCGGCTGTGTAAATACCGTCTTTGTATGCAATTTCCTCTTGGGAATCCTGCTTTGGTGACTGGGGGGTTTCCCCTTGTTTCCCATTGGCACCGCTACATCCCACGACCGCTGTTAACACTAACATTACTGACATTAAAACTACTAACGCCCTCTTCATATTCTGACCTCCCTTGTTAATGCTAATTTAAGAAAATTATAGCACAATGTCAGAATACTGGCAAATATATATTATATATAATGCAATACATAAAAAATTCAGAATATTGAAAAATTTGAAGCGGCAACCTATGGATATAATCCGAATAATCTTTGTTTGAGTAGTGGATAAACGGTTAATATATATTATATACTTTAGATAAATGATATTGAAAGGAGTAGTATATGGAAAGCTGGGTTTGTGTTTTATGCGGTTATGTGTATGACCCCGAGGAAGGAGACCCCGACAACGGTGTTGCGCCTGGCACCGCTTTTGAAGATATTCCCGAAGATTGGGTGTGCCCCCTGTGCGGAGCCGACAAATCAAACTTCGAGAAACAGTAAGTATTTATTAGGCGCTAAGAACAATATCATACATAGGCTGTTGAAGAGAACAGGATACAGGCCCCATGCCTAGCGGTTGGGGCCTGTATCCTGTTAGGAAGAAATTCATTCTGTGCAAAAGAATATTGCTATAATGTGTATTTATTAAATCTTAAGCTTGATACGTTTGTTCCTGCCGTAATATCTAACTAAGCGTTGCAAATACGGCATTATATAATAGTCCAATCCGAAGGCTCTTCCTGCTCCTCCCAGCATAATGATGGAAGTCATCAAAAACCACGGATCTCCTCCTCCTGTCAAATAAAAGTTTATATTCATTCCAATGGAAACCAGGGCTGCCAATACAGTAAAGAAACCGGCTATAAAGGCCAGCCCCAGGGCTATTTCCGTTATGACCACCAGGTGCTGGAACAACAGGGCGTTGGGTTCGATTATATTGAAAAATATGTTTTGGTACCACCCTGGTGCATCACCGATGCCTGCCATTACCGAAGCCCCCGATACCAGTTGGTCGCCTACCTCCAGCCAACCGCCGTGAAGTTTCTCCAAACCTGACCTTAGCCACATGATGCCAAAGAAGACCCTCAGTATGGACAGCCAGAAGGTGAAGGTTTTTACCTTGATATGGCTTATGCCATGGTCCACGACAAAAGAGTACTTTCTTTCCTTATTTATAAACTGATGATTAATATAATCAACTATCAGCTCAAAACCGCCTATTCCGAATAAATAGTGCATATTAACCAAATGCTTCATGATGGTGGCCAAAAAGCCCGACATATTCATGCCCATTATATTTGCAACGGCAAACCAACTGCCTATGGATATCATTACTCCGTGGAGATTTGGTTTCAGGGATTTTTTATCCCCGCCCTTGATTTCGGCTGCGATATTATGGGCGGCGCATTCACCGGATTGAAGTGCCGCCTCTACCAAGGGAGGCATGGCTGTACCCTTGTCGTCGGCTAAAAAGCAGTTATCGCCGATGGCGTAGACATAAGGGAATTCCTTGGTCTGGAGCCTGTCGTTCACTTCTATCCTGTTTCTGGCCTTAAGGGTAAGACCGAGGTCCTTTGTAAACTCCTTTGCCTGTATACCCCCGGTCCATATGAGGGTATGGGTATTTATTACCTTTTCATCGTTTATATACACCTTATCCTTTTCGACATTGGTAATTGGAGAATCGGTGAGTATTTCTACTCCTTTTTTCTTTAGATATTTAACGGATTTGTTTACCAGTTTGTCGTTTAATACACATAGTATTCGGGACAGTGCCTCAACCAAAACCAGCTTAACTTCGCTTTTGGGGATATTGTATTCCCCGCACAGCGTGGCCGTCCATTCTATCAGTTCGCCCATCATCTCTACACCGGTAAAACCGCCACCACCTACCACAAAGGTCAAGAGCTGCTGGCGTTTTTCCCGGCTTTGTTCTTTATCAGCCAGTTGGAACATTTCTATGATATGATTTTTGATCTTTACCGCATCTTCCAGGCTCCACAGGCTGAAGGCGTTTTCTTTCATCCCCGGGATATTAAAATATGCGGGTTCACTGCCGCAGGCCAGTATGATGTAATCAAAGGGGTATTGTCTGTCCTTAGAGTACAGTATCTTATTCTTCAAATCAGCGCCGGTAATTCTGTCCTGGATAAACTCAACCTTGGTGTATTGCAGAACGTGGTCGATGGATACCTTTACACCATCTTTATTTACTCTGTTTCCTGCTACTTCGTGAAGTTCGGTTAATAAAACATGTTCCCTGTTTTGGTCAATTAACTGTATTGTTACATTGTCCAAATCCTTGAGCTTTTTGTGGAGTGTTTTGGCGGCTTCCAGTCCTCCATAACCTGCTCCTAATATGACAATATTTTTATGTGGCATTTTTCCCCCTCCAAATAGTACAGAAAATTATAAAAGTTAAGAATTGTACGAAAATTGCAATATACATTGTTTTTATTTTAACATATTGAGCTAAAAAATAAAAGTTTTTATATAAATTGTAATTTAACATTTATATACAGTAAGTTATAGCCAGGATGCCAGATAACCTCATAATCATATTATTCACTATGGGTTTTTAATTATTCGATTTTAGCACAAAATATGATAATATATTTATACTAGCATTTATGGAGGTAATTGATGAAGAGAGTAAAGACATGTCTTTGTTTTACCATGGCAGCATTTATAGTGGGATTATGCCTTTGGGGCTGCAGAAATCAAAACGGATATCAAAGATCGGGTTTTATGCTAGGTACCATAGTGGAACTCACTGCCTATGGCCCAAAGGCAGAGGCTGCAGTAGAGGCAGGCATGGACAGGATTAAAGAAATAGAACAGTTAATGAGCGTTAATATAAAAGAAAGCGATATAAGCAGGATCAACCAAAATGCAGGAAAGGGTCCGGTAAAAATTCATAAAGATACCTTCAATGTAATACAACGAGGTCTCTATTATTCGAAAATAACCAATGGGGCCTTTGACATATCTATATTGCCTTTGGTAAGATTATGGGGTATAGGTACTGATCAAGCCAGGGTACCCGATGAACAAGAAATATCAAAGGTGTTACCATTAGTTAATTATAAAAATATAATATTATATCCAGCATCCCTTGAGGTGGAATTGACCAAGGAGGGCATGGCTCTGGATCTAGGTGGCATTGCCAAGGGTTATGCCGCCGATGAAGTAGGTCAGGTCTTCAGGCAAAGGGGTATAAAAAATGCCATTATAAACCTGGGCGGGGATATATTATTGATGGGTGGCAAACCTGATGATGCCCTGTGGAAGGTGGGAATACAGAATCCCTTCAAACCCCAGGGGCAGTACATGGCGAAGGTTGAAGTCAAGGATAAGGCGGTTGTAACATCCGGGGACTATGAGCGATATTTTGAACAAAGGGGAATAAGATATCACCATATATTGGACCCCGTAAAGGGCTGCCCCGCACGGTCGGGTGTTATAAGCGTGTCCATAATTGCAGAGCATCCCATGGACGCCGATGCCCTATCCACGGCCGTTTTCGTCCTTGGACCCGATAAGGGCATGGAACTTATAGAAGGTCTTGAAAATGTTGAAGGCATAATAATAAAAAATGACAGGTCGGTGTTGTTTTCGTCGGGATTAAAGAAAAATTTCGAATTAACCGATAAGGAGTTTAGACTAGGTGAAGAAGGGTGATTTAATACTATATTTGATAATCGGTTTAATCGCCATAATAAGTTTTATGGCCGTGCCCTCTCCCTTTGAGGGACAGCAGCTTAGGGCAATTATTGAGGTGGACGGCCAATACTACGATGAGGTGTTACTCAAGGTCGATATGGAACCTAGGGAAATAGCCATACAAGACCAATCGGGGAGATATAACGTAGTTGAGATATACCAAGGAAGGGTTAGGATGAAAGGAGCCAATTGCCCGGATCAGGTTTGTGTTAAAATGGGCTGGGTAAGCCAACACGGCCATACCATAGTTTGCCTTCCCAATAGAGTCTTAATAAGACTGAAAGGCCAAGGGAAAAGCGAAGTAGATATTGTTCCATGAGTTGAAGTTGGAAGGTGCTGTAATGAATAGTACAAAAAAGTTTGTTGTTTTAGGGTTGTTAATATCCCAAGCCCTGGTTCTCCATATAATAGAGGGCTTTCTGCCCATACCCTTTGTAGCACCCGGTGCCAAGCTGGGCTTGGCCAATATAGTCACCTTGTCCGCCATAATTCTATTTGGTTTTAAAGAAGCATTGATTGTACTTGTGCTTAGAAGCGTACTGGGTTCTTTGCTTGCCGGCACGATTTCCTCGCTGTTATTTAGCTTAGCCGGTGGAATACTAAGTACAATGGTCATGGCAGCATTATATAGGTATAAGAATGCCTTTAGTATAGTTGCCATAAGCATAGCCGGTGGGGTAATCCATAATATGGGACAACTTTTTGTAGCAGCTGTTATGGTAAACAATTTCGGTATATATGTATATTTGCCAATACTATTGATAGCAGGCGTGGCAACGGGGATTTTCATAGGTTTGGCCACTAAATTCCTGAATAAATATATAAATAATAGACTTTTCGGGCTTTTTTAGTTGTCAGTGATATTTTATTTTAAAAAGGTGATATTAATATGTTAAACCAGTATGAGCTAATAAGACCATCGATGGATAGGGTAGAAGATATGCTCAGAGGCAGCCTCAAATCTAAGCACGGTATTATCGACAGTGCGATAAAGGATTTATTGGAATCGGGCGGCAAAAGGTTGAGGCCTGCCCTGGTGATCATTTCCGGAAATGTGGGCAAGAAAAGAAGCCCTAGGTTAATTGCCATGGCAACAATTATTGAGATACTTCATATGGCTACCCTCGTTCATGATGATATAATAGATGACGCCCTTTTCAGAAGGGGGGTTACCACCGTTCAATCCAAATGGGGCAAAGATATAGCCGTTTTCTTGGGTGATTATCTCTTCAGTACCGCCTTTACTTTAATAACCGATAACTGTCCCGTGGAAAACTTTAATAAAATCACCAAAACATTGAAGAACATTTGTGAGGGCGAAATAAGTCAGTACGAAGATAGGTTCTCCACCGAGATTTCCATAAGAAGATATCTAAAAAGGATAATGGGGAAAACAGCGGTGTTGTTTGGCCTCAGTTGTTATGTAGGTGCCCATGAGGGCGGATGCAGCAAATGGCAAAAGGCAATGCTTTTTAGATATGGTATTAATCTTGGCATGGCTTTTCAGATAGCTGATGATGTCTTGGATTTTATCGGCGATGAAGCAAGGACGGGCAAGCCCATATCCAATGATTTTACCCAGGGTATCTATACTCTTCCCATTATTCATGCCTTGAAAAACAAAAGACTAGGTCCAATTCTAAAGGAAATACTCCAATCCCCGCCCCTCGACAAAAACAGCGTCCAAAGGATAATAGAAATAGTCCATACCTCGGGGGGTATAAAGTACAGCACTGATTTAATTGATAGATATATTCATAAAGCGAAAAAGACCATAGAAACCCTGCCTGATGATGAATACAAGGCGATACTTAAGGATTTGTTAAGCAATATAAGGCCGGGCCGTAACAGGAGATGATCCCCTATTGCGGCCCGTGGCTATGGCACTAAGCATTATTCCATCATGCTTGGCTGGCTGATAATGCCTGGCTTAAGTCGTCTATCAAGTCCTCTACATCTTCAATGCCTATGGATAGCCTTATCATGTCCTCGGTTATCCCTGATCTCCTTTGTTCTTCCGTGGACAGCTGTTGATGGGTGGTGCTAGCGGGATGGATTACCAAGGACTTCGCATCTCCCACATTGGCCAATAGCGAAAACAGCTGGAGACTATCTATAAACCTTTTACCGGCCTTAAGTCCTCCTTTGATGCCAAAGGTAAATATTGAACCGCATCCCTTGGGGAGATACTTTTGCCCCAGGGCGTAATATTCATTGTTCTCCAAACCTGGGTAGTTTACCCAGGAAACATGGGGGTGGTCGTTAAGGAACCGGGCAATGGTTAATGCATTCTCACAGTGGCGTTCCATTCTAAGATGGAGCGTCTCCAAGCCCTGTAACAGTAAGAAGCTGTTGAAGGGGCTGATGGATGCACCCAGATCCCTTAACAGTTGTACCCTGGCCTTGGTTATATAGGCTAGCTCGCCCAAAGCTTCTACATATTTAATACCATGGTAGCTTTCATCCGGCTGGGTCAACCCTGGGTATTTTCCGCTATCCCAGTTGAATTTGCCCGAGTCCACTATTACACCGGCGATGGAGGTGCCATGGCCACCAATAAATTTCGTGGCGGAGTGTACTACAATATCGGCACCGAATTCTATGGGTCTACACAGATACGGGCTTGCAAAGGTGTTGTCGATAATCAATGGCACCCCTGCCCGGTGGGCAATTTTTGCCACTTCTTCGATATCCAGCACATTGATATTGGGGTTTCCTATGGTTTCAGCATAGACGGCCTTTGTTTTGGCATTGATGGCTTTTTCAAAATTTTGGGGGTGCTTGGGATCAACAAAGACCACCTTTATACCCATTTTTCTAAGGGTTGTGGAAAACAGGTTGTGGGTACCGCCGTATATGGTATTGGCAGATACTATCTCATCACCGTTTTCGGCAATGTTCAAAATGCTGTAAGTTATTGCCGCTTGGCCGGAGGCTACCGCCAGTGCTCCTACCCCGCCTTCCAATTGGGCCATCCGGTCTTCAAAGACCTGCTGGGTGGGATTCATCATCCTGGTGTATATATTACCCTCCTCTTCCAGAGAAAATAACCGTGCGGCATGGTCGCTGTCCTTAAATACATAGGAAGTTGTCTGATAAATGGGTACCGCCCTTGACCCGGTGGAAGGGTCGGCTTGCTGTCCGCCGTGGAGTGCGATTGTGTTAAATCTCAATTTCTTGTTCAATTTTTCAAACCTCCTTTTAATTTTTAGCTAAAAAATAAAATCCCTCCTGAGGGTATTGGAAGGGATTACTCGTCCTTCTCTTATCTCTCAGGATATAACATCCTGCTGGATTTAGCACCTCACATGATATGCAGGTTGCCGGGTTTCATTGGGCCAGTCCCTCCACCGCTCTTGATAAGAGTCGCTTGTTTAAATTTTTACTAAAAGATTTTTATTATTTTATCACTTTGCGCCATGGATGTCAAATGAAAGGTTTGACAAATTATGTCTACTTGAGCATCGACATGGAAGTGCCTTCAGTTCTGACAAGCTAAGCTGTTGGATAGTACAATAATCCTATTATGTGAACTTTTTTCGTCGAATATATTGTAAAACTTTGACCCATCATATATAATAACAGTAAATAATAGAAAAAATTGCAAAATACGAAAAAAATCATTGTATTTTCCTCCGTTTAATGATAATATGCTATAGAATATGAAAAAAAAAGCCGCTTGTGCATTTGGGGGTCTTAAGCATGGATCGTATTAAGCTTGAAAGGGATATAAAAAAAGCCAGGGAGGAATTAAATTATTTAATAAGGATAAATGGATACAACCTCCTTAGCCGGGATATACTAGTATGCAGTAAAAGACTGGATTCGCTGCTTACTAAATATCAGAGACTGTATAAGTGCAGCATCCCAAACGACAGAATTAATCCTTTGACGGGAAGTTGACAGGCAAGGAATTTTATTCTAATATAGAATAAACTATACTGACAACAACCATGAAGGGAAATATTAGATAAAGAGCAGTTTTTAGAGAGAGAAATCTACGGCTGAAAGTTTCTTAACCTGCTTTTTGTCGAACCCGTCCCGGAGTTGCCGGTAGAAATAATACCGGTCGGTGAATAACCGTTATGTTTGTCAAGGGGGCCTGTCTACTGGCCAAAAAAGGTGGTACCGCGAGAAGTTGTCTTCGTCCTTTATTAGGATGAAGGCTTTTTTTATAAGTCGATAGGAGGTTTGCTAAATGTCCAAGAATAAAAACGAAGAATTTGTCGCCCATATAGCATCTATAGAAGAGGATTTTTCCCAATGGTATACAGATGTTATTTTAAAGGCGGATTTGGTTGACTATTCCCCGGTAAAGGGATGCATGGTGATAAAGCCCAACGGATTTGGAATATGGGAAAACATTCAGGCATTATTGGATGCCAGGTTCAAGGCCACCGGGCACAGGAATGCATATTTCCCGTTGTTTATCCCCGAAAGCCTGTTGAAAAAGGAAACGGAACATGTAGAAGGTTTCGCTCCTGAGGTGGCATGGGTTACCCACGGCGGAGACGAAGAACTGACCGAAAGGTTGGTGGTAAGGCCCACCTCGGAAACTATCATTTGTAGTATGTATTCCAAATGGATACAATCCTGGCGGGACCTGCCCCTGCTGCTCAACCAGTGGTGCAGCGTGGTACGCTGGGAAAAAAGCACCAGACCCTTTTTAAGGACCTCGGAGTTCTTATGGCAGGAGGGCCATACCGCCCATATCGACGAAGAGGATGCCGAAAAGGAGACCCTAAGGATGCTGGATGTGTACAGGGATTTTGCTGAGAATGACCTGGCCATACCGGTGATCGTGGGCCAAAAATCCGAAAAGGAGAAGTTTGCCGGTGCCCTAAGGACCTATACCATGGAAGCCCTGATGCTGGATGGTAAGGCACTACAGGCCGGTACCTCCCATAACCTGGGGCAGCATTTTGCTAAGGTATTCGATATCCAATACCTGGATAAGGATGGCCAGTTGAAGTATGTATGGCAGACTTCCTGGGGAGTGTCCACCAGGTTGATAGGCGCAATAATAATGGTACATGGTGATAACCGAGGACTGGTCTTGCCGCCTAAGGTGGCGCCCATCCAGGTGATAATAGTGCCCATAGCCCAGCACAAGGCCGGTGTCCTGGATAAAGCCAATGAATTGTATAAAACGCTGAAGGATTCATTCAGAACACAGCTGGACGACAGGGATACCTATAGCCCGGGATGGAAGTTTAATGAATGGGAGCTTAAGGGCGTGCCCATCAGGCTGGAAATAGGACCAAAGGATATTGAGAAAGGGCAGGTGGTCCTGGTGCGAAGGGATACCGGTGAAAAGTCCTTTGTACCAATTGATGATGTCAAAGGGTCCATTGACCAACTGCTCAAGGATATAAACAGCAATATGTATCAAAAGGCCTTGAAATTCAGGGAAGACCATACCTTTAGGGCAACGAATATGGAGGAGTTTTTATATGGTATAAATACCAAGAAGGGCTTTGTTAAGGCAATGTGGTGTATGGATAGGCAATGTGAGGACGAGATCAAGGAAAAGACCGGTGCAACCACCAGGTGCATACCCTTTGAGCAGGAAAACTTCAGTGGCAAGTGTGTCCACTGTAATAAGGAAGCCAAGGCTATGGCGTATTTCGCCAAGGCGTATTAATACCATCCTTCTAATTATCAGTAACACAGGAAGGTTGAATCAGTGGAACCGGTATTCATTGTTGGTGTGCTGATTTATTTTCCTTGAATGTGTCCGTTATATATGATTACAGTATTTTGAATAAAGGGGAGAATTGTGTGCCTTTAGTGAATTTAAAAGATATGATGGAAAAGGCTAATAAAGAGAAATATGCGGTGGGCATGTTCTGCACCTTTAATTTAGCCATGGCCCAGGGCGTGCTGGAGGCAGCCCAACAGCTGAACTCACCGGTAATTTTAGCTTATGCGGAGGTTTTTATGCCTACTGTGGATGCTGCTGTCTATACAAATGCTCTGAGAACTTTAGCACAAAATGCTTCCGTGCCGGTGGCGGTGCACTTGGACCACGGTATTAAATACAATAATATATTGAAAGCCATGTTTCTTGGTTTTACCTCGGTAATGTTTGACGGTTCTCAGCTGAGTTTGAAGGATAATATAAAGAGGACAAAGGAAATAGTCGATATTGCTGCCGCCAACAATATATCAGTCGAAGCGGAGCTGGGCCATGTCGGGGGTCTGACAGGGGAATATGGTAGCGGCAGTTTAGATAAGCAGCAAGAAGCTTACACCCAGGTGGATGAAGCGGTAGAATTTGTGGACCGGACCGGGGTGGATGTTCTGGCTGTTGCCGTGGGCACAGTCCACGGTGTTTACCAGGCCGAACCGAAACTGGATTTTGACCGGCTTAGAAATATTAAGGAAGCAGTGGGAATACCCCTGGCCCTCCATGGCGGTTCGGGTTTATCCGGTGAAGATTTGAAAAGGTTGATACAACTAGGTATAAACAAAGTAAACATATTTACTGATATAACTACGGCTGCTATTGATGCGATAAAGTCGGTTACCAATGCTGGGACACGGGAAAAACCCTACAGCTATATGGATATTGAGCAGGCTTCCATAAAGGCGATAAAGGAAACAGCCCTTGAAAAAATCCCATTGTTGGGAAGTAGTAATAAGGGTTGATTTTGCATACAAGATTTTGTGTTCAATATAATATATGGGCATGTAATATAATATTTGTTAACGACTATAGAAAGTCATATGGGAAGTGAAGATGATTGACTAAAGTAACGGCAATTATGATGGCAGTGATGGTGGGATTCTGCATATCCTTGCAGGCAACGATAAATACGGCCTTGGGAAGGGCAAGTACACCCAAGAATGCCGCCTTGTTCAGTTTTTTGTTGGGTACGGCGGCGCTGTTGGTTATCAACGGCATTACAGGTGAACTGAAGAGTTTTAAGATGGCGTTTAACGCTCCTTATTATCTATTAATAGGCGGACTGTTGGGAGCGATAATTGTATTTAGTCAAATAACCGTAATACCTGTTATAGGAGTAGGTACTACCATATCCTTAATGGTAACGGTACAACTTATCACGGGTATAATAATAGACCATTTTGGATGGTTGGGGACTCCCAAAACCCCCGTTGATTTGTCAAGGATATTTGGTGTAATTCTACTTTTGATAAGTCTAAGGTTTATAATTAAATAAAATGAGGTGTTTGGCAGTGGTTTTGGTTAGTTGGGTGCGGAAATGACTTTTACCTTTGGGTGAGCTTAGATTAATCGAAAAAACCATCAAATTCCTTGTTGCAAAGTTGAAAAAACAATGGTAATATATATTACGTTGGGGGTGTAACTCAGCGGGAGAGTGCCACACTGGCAGTGTGGAAGTCAGGGGTTCAAATCCCCTCATCTCCACCATAATGCTTTGACTAAAAAGATGTCAGAACCAGAAAAGCCCGCGGTTGCGGGCTTTTCAGCGTCTAAAAGGCTATTTTGTCACTTTCCCCAAACCGTAGATGTCAGGTAAGCGTAAAATAGAGT
>JBMNSO010000004.1:0-36641 GCA_050945235.1 Mahellales bacterium | reverse complement strand
ATTAAGAAGGAAGGAGAACGCAATTGAAAAAGGAACCTTTATTGAATTTGAGAAAAATATCAAAAAGATTTCCTGGGGTAAATGCCCTTAAAGGGGTAGACTTTTCAATAGATGGAGGAGAAATTGTATCGCTGGTAGGAACTAATGGAGCCGGAAAGTCAACATTATCCAGTATAATTGCTGGAATCTATACGCCCGATGAAGGCGAAATATTAATAGAAGGTAAAGCTGTAAAGATTCTTAATCCAAATATTGCAGAAGAATTAGGAATTGGAATAGTCCACCAAGAACCTACCTTAGTACCTAACATGTCCGTGGCGGCAAATCTATTTCTCAATAGAGAGCGTACCAAAAACGGGATTTTTCTAGATTATGGTGAAATGAAAAAAGAAAGCGAAAAAATATTACAATTTTTGGGATTTACAATAGATACAGAGGAACTAGTAGGGAACTTGACATTAGTTGAGAAAGAAATTGTTGAAATTGCCAAGGCTATGCTCCTAAGTCCGCGGATATTGATATTGGATGAAGTAACAGCACCATTAAATAAAGAAGAAGTAGAGCATTTATTCAAGATAATAAGAGACTTGAAAAATAAAGGATTGGCAATAATTTTTATAGGCCATCGTATAAAAGAGATAATAGACATTTCGGATCGTATTGTTGTACTTAGAGACGGAGCAAACGCTGGCGAATTAAGCAAAAGTGAAGTCAATAGGATTAGCGATATATCCGAGAAAGAAGTAATCCATATGATGCTTGGTGAAATAGGTGATACCGATGTGCAGGATTACTGTCCAGATAATAAAAGGTATATTAAGGACGAAGTACTTTTAAAAGTTAAGAACCTATCTAGGAAAGGTTCTTTTAAGGATATAAATGTTGAGCTGCACAGCGGTGAGATAGTCGGTTTAGCAGGTCTTAAGGGTTCAGGTATAACAGAATTCTTGAATTCTTTATACGGAATGCTGAAAACAAACAGCGGAGAAGTTTATGTTAAAGGCAGTCGGGTAAAAATCGACAATCCTGCACAGGCCATAGCCAAGGGAATAGGGTTTATTACAAATGATAGACAAAAGGAAGGCTTGGCTTTAATTAGGGATGTAAAAGAAAATATAACCATTAGTTCACTGGAATACCTGAGCAGTAAGCTTAAGATGCTCAAAACTGCAACCCTTAAGATGCGTTCAAAGGAATATGTTAAAGCTTTGGAAATAAAAACACCATTTCTGGAACAGGAGGTGCAGTATCTATCTGGGGGGAACCAGCAGAAAATAGTAATTGCAAAATGGTTGCTTCGGGGCCTTGATATACTGCTTATTGATGAACCCACCAGGGGTGTGGATGTTAAAGCCAAAAGTGAAATATATAAGCTGCTAATAAACCAGAAAAAACAAGGCAAAGGTATCATTGTAAGCTCACCGGAAATCAGGGAGTTGCTGAATATTTGCGATAGAATACTAATAGTAGTATCGGGAAGTATTGTATGTGAGATAAATAGGTTCGACGCTAACTTTAATGAGCCCCAGATACTGGAAACTATTCATGCGTCGAACTAGCGGCAATAAAGATATTGTTCTAAAGACAAAGGGATGGGTCATGATTTATTGTGTGACATCCCTTTTTATGTTTACTATTTAGTAGGGGGTCTATAGACACATCGATTATTGCATAAAACCTACCCAAAGGAGATATGAAAAGCCAAATTAGTCCTGTATAAAAAGAGGAATGGTCTGGGAGCCGTCGAATATTCAACCATATTGTTTATGTTTTTTCCAAATATCCCTTCTGGGGGCATGAAAAGGGGAAGATATTATGAAAAAGTATATAATAGCCTTAGACCATGGCACAACAAGTTGCAGGGCAATACTGTTCAATAAAAACGGCCAAATAGTCCATACCAAAGGCAAGGCAATAAATCAGATATACCCAAAACCCGGCTGGGTGGAGCATGATCCCGTTGAGATATGGCAAAGCCAGCTAGAAGTGTTAAGGGGTGTTATTAAGGAGAGTGGGGTTTCTCCGGAGAGTGTCTCCGGTATCGGAATTACCAACCATAGGGAATCAGTGGTAATTTGGGACAAAAACTCCGGCAAACCGGTATATAATGTAATCTTGTGGCAGTGCAGACGAACGGCATCAATCTGCGATGATCTAAAATCTAAGGGTTTAAAGGACGAGATTCAGTTTAAGACAGGTCTGGTTATTGACGCATATTTTTCCGGCACCAAGATTAAATGGATACTTGATAATATCCCTGGTATTAGGGAAAAAGCAGAAAAGGGGCAGCTTTTGGCAGGCACAATTGACACCTGGTTGGTTTGGAACCTAACCGGAGGCAAAGTCCATGTAACCGATTATACCAATGCCAGCCGCACCATGTTGTTTAACATAAGAACCCTTGACTGGGATGAGAAGCTGCTCTTCCAACTGGGTATTACGCCCAGGCTGTTGCCCAAGGTTGTACCTTCCTCTTTTGTTGTAGGTTATACAGAGGAGGGGATATTGGGTTATTCCGTACCCATAAGTGGCATTACAGGCGATCAGCAGGCAGCTCTATTCGGCCAGACATGCTTTGGGCCAGGCAGTGCAAAAAACACCTATGGTACCGGATGTTTTATTCTGATGAATACAGGGAAAACGCCTATCCTGTCAAAACATAATCTATTGACAACCATTGCTTGGGATGTTGGCGAGGGTGTGGAATACGCATTGGAGGGAAGTGTCTTTAATGCCGGTTCTTCCATACAATGGTTGAGGGATGAAATAGGGCTGATAAAACATGCAGCCGATACCGACAGTATTGCCCAGGGAGTAAAGGACACGGGCGGTGTATATGTTGTGCCTGCCTTTACCGGGTTGGGTGCACCATATTGGGATATGTATGCAAGGGGTATAATTACGGGTATTACCAGAGGTACTACCCGTGGGCATATTATCAGGGCCACCCTGGAGTCCATAGCTTACCAAAGCAGAGAAGTTTTGGAAGCCATGGAATTGGACTCCGGTATCAAACTGAAGGATTTAAAGGTGGACGGTGGGGCAAGCGTAAATGAGTTTTTAATGCAGTTTCAGTCGGATATTTTAAGTGTAAAGGTCAGCAGGCCCCAAATAGTAGAAACAACTGCCTTAGGAGCGGCCTATATGGCGGGTTTGGCAGTGGGGTTCTGGAAAGACAAGGATGAGATTAAAAAACATTGGCATTGTGAAAGGGTATTTATACCGAAAATGGATCCTGCAGTAAGAGAAAAACTATATAGCGGCTGGAAAAGGGCGGTGCAGCGTGCTCTAGATTGACAACCCGTTCCATGCAAAATATATAAAAGGGACAAATGCTGCCAACGAAAAGATAAGGCAATATATTCAATAGTTTGTCCGCAAAATCTAACAAAATTGAAAAGGGCGTATACGCCCTTTTCAATTTTGTTAAATGCTTATTCTTCCAATCCAAATATTCCGCCACCGAAAAAGATTACTAACAGCAGGAAGAAGAATAATAGAGAAGAGTTTTTGCCTCCGCTAAACATCATATAACCCCTCCAGATAAGTAATTTATTTACTACATAATATGAAATACCAATCTTTTTGTTACAGGAGCACAGGAAAAATTTGTGGTTCTATTAGATATGGGTAGCATATTGACAAAATAGTAATTTTGCATTAAAAGGCCGAGGGATTGGTATTATAAAAAAAGTATGTGGTATAATTTAGATTAGGCAAAAATGTACGTATCCGGAGGATAACAAGGTTGGGCAAGTATACCAAAGGCATTATAAAGCAATGGGTGGCTATGGCATTGCTTTGTTTCATAATGATAGTAGGAAGCGGTGAACGGGTGCGTGCCGATTCCATCGTTACCTATGCCGACAATCCCCTAAAGGATAGTCCTATATACAATATGTACATCGATCTGGATCTTGATAATAACCGGTTACACGGGGTTACATCAATCACCTTTGTTAATAAAAATGCTTCCTGTGCTGTTTTATGGTTCCAATTGTACCAAAATGATACGGGAAGCAGGCTTATGGATATTGAAACCATAACCATAAACGACAAAGGGGTGGATTTTACATATTATAATAACCTAGTGGCAATATACAGTCCGGTAGCCATTGATAAAGGTGAAAGGGTATCGGTGACCTTTACATATACGGCTCAAATTCAGGAGTGCCATGATCAGTATACCTTTTATGGTTTAAAGGACGGTATCTTTGCCCTTTCCAGATTTTATCCCTCCCTTGTGCCCCAGATGGACAACGGTTGGCTTACCACTCCAAATTCCGAGATAGGCGATCCCTTTATCAGCGACGCAGGGTATTTTGATGTAGTTATAAAAGCACCTATAACCCAGACGGTACTAGCCAGCGGAGAGGTGGCCAGGGCAGTTGTATCGGGAAACAAGCAACTCATCAGGGTGTTAGCGGGCCCGGCCAGGACCTTTAGCATAGTTAGTTGTGATAAGTTTGGTTTGGTTACAGGAAAGCATAAGGGAATAAAAATAATATCGGCTTATAAAAAAGGCAACGAGAAGGGTGGATTGAATAATCTTATATATACTAAGAAAGCTTTGGATACCTTTCAAAGGCTATTGGGCAAGTATCCATACGACTATATTTATGTATGCCAGGCTCCTATCCGGTCAAGCGGTATGGAATATTCAGGCATGATATGGATATCCAGGGCCAGGATGGAGGAGGGCGGCAGTGAAGCAACTGTAGTACATGAAGTAGCCCATCAATGGTGGTTTAATTCAGTAGGTAGTGATGAGTACAGGGAGCCATGGTTGGACGAATCCTTGGCAAGGTATTGTGAAGTATTGTATTACGAAAAAAACTATGGTCCCAGCCATGGAAAAACACATCTTCAAAATATGGAACAGGGTTACATTGATATGACCAATGGGCAGATGGATATGAAATTGGGAATGCCATTGGACAAATACGACGGTGATACCTATTTTCCTATTGTATATGAAAAGGGTGCCATGTTCCAGCACCAATTGAGAAATGCCATGGGCAGCAAACAATATCTCAAGGCCTTAAGTAAATACTATAAAAAGTATATGTGGAAGATTGCCACTACCAAGGATTTTGAAAATACCATGAAAGAATATAGCCGGGAGGATGTTTCGTTATTATTTGACCGGTGGGTTTACCAGCAAGGTACAAATATAAGGGGAGAGAAATTGGTAGTAACCGGCAGTACCCTACCGGTTTTTAACAGCCCGGATGCAAAATCCGTGAAAATCAGCCTACTGTCCGACGGGGCTATTGTAACCGCTGTTGAAAAAAGGGGAGACTGGTTAAAGATAGTAACTCCAAGGGGTAATAGGGGATATGTGTATTACAAAGGGATGAAAGCTTTAAGATAAAATCTTGACATGGTTCGAACTCTATAGTAAAATCTTATATAAATATTAATACGCAGAAAAATACCATGACAGGGACCAGTAGGTGAGTAATGAATTATAGAGAGTCATCGTTTGGTGCAAGATGATATTTATTATTGCCGAACCTCACCCTTGAGTTGTCAACCGAAATCCTATGGGAAAGTAGACTTGGACGGTTTCTTCCACCGTTAAGTAAGGAAGGGGGTATTGATGATTATTATCTGTACCCTTTAACGAGCGGGGCAGCGATTTCTGTCCAAGAAGAATGGTACCGCGGGAGTTGAACCTTTCGTTTCTTGAGAAAATCAGGAGACGAAAGGTTTTATATTTTTACTTGAGTTTGTATTTGGAAAGGAGAACATTAAATGTCGCAACTTGGAGAACATCAAATGTCGCAACTTATGGAAATCACCGTCGGTCAGCTGCTGGATAAAATGGCTAAGGATTATCCTGACAGGGATGCCGTGGTATACCCTCTTGACAATCTACGGTATTCCTACAAAGAATTTAATGATATATGCAACAAGGTTGCAAGGGGTTTTATAAAAATGGGAATTAAAAAGGGTGATCATGTTGCCATATGGGCAACAAATTATCCCCAATGGCTGATCACGCAATTTGCTACCGCAAAAATAGGTGCGGTAATGGTTACAGTGAATACTAATTACAAGGTATTTGAATTGGAATACCTTCTAAGACAATCAGATGCCACTACTCTGATATTAACAGACGGGTTTAAAGATTCCAATTATATACAGCACATATACCAATTGTGCCCGGAACTTAAGTCGTGCAAACCTGGACAATTGAAAAGCCCTGAGTTTCCCTTTCTTAAAAACATTATATATATCGGCGATAAAAAATGGGAGGGAATGTATAATTGGGACGATTTATATACCATGGCAGAGGATATAGACCAAGGGCAATTGGATGATATAAAAAAGACTTTGGGTATCCACGATGTGGTAAACATGCAATATACCTCAGGAACCACTGGATTTCCCAAGGGAGTAATGTTGACTCATTATAATATAGTGAATAACGGCAATTTAATTGCTGATTGTATGAAACTAGGGCCCGATGACAGACTGTGTATACCCGTACCCTTTTTCCACTGCTTTGGTTGCGTACTGGGTGTAATGGCCTGTGTTACTAAGGGGGCTACCATCGTTTCAGTGAAATACTTTAAGCCCAAATGGGTAATGGAGGCCATACAAAGGGAAAGGTGTACTGGAGTACACGGCGTGCCCACCATGTTCATAGCCATTCTGGAGCATCCGGATTTTGATAAGTACGATTTTTCTTCGTTAAGGACGGGTATAATGGCCGGTTCGACTTGTCCTGAAAAGGTTATGAGTGCTGTCATCCATAAAATGGGCGCTTCCGAAATCACTATTGCCTATGGACAAACAGAGTCATCACCTGTTATGACCCAGACCAGAACGGACGATCCGATAGAACTACGGGTGTCTACCGTAGGGCGTCCCCATCCCCATGTGGAAGTCAAGATAGTCGATCCAGAAACGGGGGAGGACCTGCCGCCTGGCGTACCGGGAGAGATTGTAACCCGGGGCTACCATATCATGAAGGGATATTATAAACTGAAAGAGGCCACTGCCGAGGTAATCGATGAGGAGGGGTGGTTGCACACCGGCGATATCGGCGTGATGACGGAAGATGGGTATTTTAAGGTTACCGGCCGTTTAAAGGATATGATTATAAGGGGTGGAGAAAATATATACCCCCGGGAGATAGAAGAATTCTTATATACCCATCCGGCGGTTAAAGATGTACAGGTTGTAGGCGTTCCCAGCAGAATATACGGTGAAGAAGTGCTGGCATGTATAATACTAAAGGAAGGGGCAAGTGCCACAGAAGAGGAGATAATAGAATATACCAAAAAAGGACTGTCTCGGTTCAAGGCACCCAAGTACGTAAAATTTGTGGACCAATACCCGTTAACAGCCAGTGGCAAGGTGCAGAAGTACAAGATAAGGGAACAGGCGATTAAAGACCTAGGTCTGGAAGACGAAGCAGGCGTAGAAACCGCGTAAATATAACCTGTTTTTAACCGGTTCGGCAATTTTAGTATTTGTTAGAATTTTATTATATGATACAATTTAAGAAAAGGAATTAAAAGGTGGTAATATGGGTATAATTTCAAAGCTGGAAGACAACCCTGTAATAGCTACTATAAGGGATTGGAGCGGTTTAAAACGGGCGGTGCTGTCACCGGTGAACGTGATTTTTATTCTGGATGCCCATGTGTGTGATATGCATGATATGGTTAAAGCAGTAAAGGATTCGGGTAAAAATGTGTTTTTACACATAGATTTGGTACAAGGGTTGTCCAAGGATAGTGCAGCTTTGGACTTCATAATTTCCAGGGATAAGCCTGATGGTGTAATAACCACCAAAAGTTCATTAGTCAGGCATGCAATTAACAACGGAATGATGGTGATACAAAGGCTTTTTCTAGTTGATTCCCAATCGTTGGAGACCGGGATGAAAGTGGTAGAGACAATGCAGCCCCATATGGTAGAAATAATGCCTGGGTTGATAGACAAGGCTACAAGGATACTCAAAAAAAGGCTTAAACAGCCCATAATAGCCGGTGGCATGATAACCGAAAAAAATGATGTAATACAGGCACTTAAAAGTGGTGCCTTTGCGGTATCCACCAGTATAGAATCTCTATGGTATACTTAAACTGCTTAACAACGAGTTTCTATGATTCAATGTAAAGAATACTTCGTACGGAGTTTAAACTCCTGATGAAGTATTTTTTCGTGGTTAGAAAATATATTTAATTATAATTGGAATAATTAAATCAAGGAGTGAAACTTATGCCTTCATACAGGGAATTGGACCATAAAAGTTTAAAAAAATATTGGAATGAGAGAGAGTTCGATTTTGATACAACTGCAGCCTTAGGTCCCTTTGATGGAATTATAGGCCAGGACAGGGCTGCCAAGGCAATGGATTTTGGTGTAAGAATGAAATCCGGGTCGTATAACATTTATATGTCCGGTGCTGCCGGCACGGGTAAAACCAGTTATGCCCAGGCTTTTGTAAACAAGATTGCCAAGGACCAGCCGGTGGCGGATGATTGGTGTTATGTATATAATTTTGATGATCCCGGTCAGCCTGTAGCAATAAACCTTTCACCGGGAATCGGCAGGCAGTTTTGTACAGATATGGATGAGTTTATAGAGGTATTGCAGGTGGAAATACCCAAGGCCTTTAGCGGTGAGGAATATGAAAATGAAAGGGCTGCTTTATATAAAGAGTTCCAGTCAAGGCGGAGCGAACTTATGACGGAGCTGCAGCAAAAGGCAAAGGACCAGGGATTCGAATTAAAGCTCAGCAACTCGGGTATGTATTTTCTTCCTGTAGTAGACGGCACTGTGCTAGATGAGGAACAATACGCAAAACTGGAGGGTCAGTTAAAGAAAGAAGTGAATAAAAAGCTTAATGACCTACAATTGGAAGCAGTGGAGATAATGCGTCGTACCCGAGACCTTGAAAAGGAAATAAAAAATAGGATAAAGGACCTGGATAATAAAATAGCACTATTTGCCGTGGGCCTTCACATGAATGAGTTAAAGGAAAAATATCTTCAGAATGGAAAGATACAAAAGTACCTTGATGGTATAAAAAAAGATATCTTAATGAATATCGATGATTTTAAGGAACAGGAAGACAGTGAAGAAAAAAGGGTTATACTGCCCTTGCTTAAAAGAAATGCCCACAATCACTTTGAAAAGTACAAGGTTAATCTATTGATTGACAATAGCGACTTGGAAGGTGCACCGGTGGTGGTGGAGCATAATCCGACCTTCCAAAACCTGTTAGGCAAGATCGAGTATGAAAATGAATTGGGAGCTATGGTTACAAATTATATGATGATAAAACCCGGATCCCTACACAAGGCCAATGGAGGATACTTAATCGTCCAGGCCAAGGACGTACTGGGCAACCTCCAGAGTTGGGAAGCCATTAAGAGGGTACTAAAGACCAAGAAGATATCAATAGAAAGCCTTAGGGAGCAGTTGGGGCTGGTAGCCGTATCAGGGCTCAAACCCCAGTCGATACCCATTGATGTTAAGGTAATTATGGTGGGGAACGATTTTCTATATCGGCTATTATATAACTATGATGAAGAATTTAAGAAATTGTTCAAAATTAAAGTGGATTTTGACGATGAAATGGAAAACACCAGGGAAAATGCTTTAAAAATTGGTAAATTCATCGGACAGTTTTGCAGGAGGGAAGGCATAAGACACTTTGACAAGACGGGTTTTATCAGCGTTCTTGATTATAGTTCCAGATTGGTAGAGCACCAAAACAAGCTGACTACACGTTTTAACGATATTGTGGAAATATTGTGGGAAGCCAATACATGGGCAGAAATAGACGACAGTTCCATTGTCACCGGCTGCCATGTAAAGAAGGCAGTTGCTGAAAAAGAATACCGGTCCAATAGGTATGACCAGAAACTCCTAAAACTAATGGAAGACCATACAATAATGATAGATACCCAGGGGGCAAAGGTTGGGCAGGTAAACGGCCTGTCTATTATCGATGTAGGTGACTATGTTTTTGGAAAGCCCACCAGGATTACTGCGGCCACCTATATGGGCAGAAGCGGTATTATTAATATTGAAAGGGAGGTAGATATGAGCGGTACCTCCCATAGCAAGGGTGTGTTGATATTAAGCGGGTATATTGGCCAAAAATATGCTCAGGATATACCACTGGCCTTGACAGCCAGTATATGTTTCGAGCAGTTATACAGCGGTATAGACGGCGACAGTGCCTCAAGTACGGAATTATATGCCATACTATCCAGTTTGGCGGATTTGCCGATAAATCAGGGTATAGCGGTAACCGGATCGGTAAACCAAAAGGGTGAGATACAGGCTGTGGGCGGAGTTACAAGAAAGATTGAAGGTTTTTTTACATTGTGTAGGTTGAGGGGACTTACGGGATATCAAGGGGTTATTATTCCCCATAACAATATAAAAAACCTGGTATTGTCCGAAGATGTAATAGATGCGGTTAGGAAGAAAAAGTTCCATATTTATCCCATAAAGACCATCGATGAAGGTATGGAAATACTGACCGGTGTCGCAGCCGGAGAAAAGGATAGACAGGGCAAGTATCCTTCGGGTACAGTTAATGATAGAGTATATAAAAAGCTTGAGTACTACGCCAGAACAATGGTTAACTTTGCTAAAGAAGAAAAATAAAATAGCCTGTCATTGGATAAAGAAGATAGTATAGGAAACAATAATTCCAGGAGGTGATTTAGTGGCCATACTGGAAATTAGTATAACACCGCTGGGTACCGATGAGGCAAGCTTTAGTAGCTATATTTCAGATGCTTGTAAGGTTGTAAAGGATAGGGGGATGAAATATCAGATTACTCCTACTGCTACCATTATTGAAGGCAGCGTTGAAGAGCTTATGGAGGTAGCAAAAAAAATGCATCAAACGCCTTTTAATAAAGGGGTCAATAGGGTAATCACAAACATGACAATCGATGAACGAACCGATAAAAATATGGACTTGGGGAATCAGGTACAATCGGTTACCAGAACTATGATGTAGTTTATAAGAGTTCCTGTAGTTTGGGAACTCTTATAATTTTCACAAGTTTGCCTGTTTATTTTTATCTTTTTAATAAATGGATGTGAGGGCCTAATTTAATTGAAATCATGGAAGCCGCTAATGATTTTAATATATCACCGGGGATAAATATAACTACACCCTTCCAAAAAATGCTGCTAAGGGGTAAGGCATTATTGTTTACTAAATTACTTATTATCCATAGATGAAAGATACCTGTTCCGTAGTAGATCGCCATGCCCAAAACCGAGTAGAAAAATAATTCATGTATATTATACCTGGAAAGGTCAAGTTTTTCTGTGAGCTTTCCCACTATAAAAGCTGATATTGCAAAGCCGGCTATATACCCAAAGGTGGGATGTAGTATATAACCCGGTCCGGCTCCAGAGGCAAAAACAGGTACCCCTATAAGGCCGATAAATATGTATAATAATTGACTGATTAAGGCCAGCTTAGGACCTAGCAATAGGGCGGACAATAGTACAAAGAGTGTTTGGAGTGTTATTGGTATCGGTGGCAAGGGTATTTTAATAAATGCACCGACGGCTGTGAGTGCAGTAAACAAGGCTATCAACATCATTTGCTTAATGGACAGTTTCATAGTAAACCCCCTATTATTGTAAACCTAAATATCAATAAAAGTTAACAATAATTTTATTATAGGGTAACTGAGATGTCAATATGCATTTTTTATAATTCTAAGATCTTCGGGACTTGTTCAAAGGGTTAATGGCTGGTATAATTTAGACAGTTATCGACATCTAGCTTGTGGTTGACCTTGTCGACAATTATTAAATGAGTATACATAAGAAGGTGATTATCAGTTGATACCACTAATAAAAGTAGAGGCCCGTGGTTTGGCTGAAGCTTACGAAAATGCTTTATTAAAACTATACCATCATGGTATGGAGATACCCACCGACTATGATAAGGAAGGAGACAGAAAAAGCAGGGACTGTACCATGATAATATTGGTTAAGGAGCCATTGGCGGAGCCTATGATTCACAGGTGCTTCCCGGGAGGCCTTGAGGATTTGGAGGAATACAGGCAGGAGGTCCTGGACGGTATAAAGGACGAATTTGTAAGGGACTTAAATGACCCCGATGACAAAAGATGGCTTTATACATATCATCAGCGTTTATGTAATCAGTTTCAACGGGTCCTTGCCGAATTGGTCAGAAATCCCTTTACCAGGCGGGCCAATATGACCACCTGGTTGGCAGACAGCGACATTGAAAGTGAGGATCCACCCTGCCTGCAGAGAATATGGCTGCGTTGCACCCAGCAAGGGGGCGTCAAGTATTTGAACATGCATGTCTCCATGAGATCAAACGATGCTTTCAAGGCCAGTTTTATGAATATGTTTGCCTTTATAATGCTCCAACAAAGGTTTGCCAGCCAGTTATCCGAAAGCTTGAAGGAACCTGTGAAGGTTGGGCAGTATTTGCATATGGCTGACAGTTTTCATATATATGGCTGTGACCTCCAACAGTTTGAACAGCTTTTTATGAAATCCTTAAAAAACAGAAGCTTTGAAGAACGTACATATACCTATGAATTCTGCAAACCCTTTTTTGAGGAAGCAAAGGCCAAAATCAAGAAAAAAATTGCAAGTATGAGGGCCGAGATCTAATGGTTATCAACCATTAGATCTCACAGCTTGTTATCCCTCCAAAGTTTCAATCTGTTTTTTACCTTTATTACACTTTCAACGTCCATGGTCAATTCTTCGGCTAGTTCCATTTGGTGCATGTCCTTGACAAACCCTGATAGGGTTACATTGCCCTTATTGACTGATAGTTCAATATCTTTGCTGTCTATGCCAACGGTTGAAAACAGTTGGTTTATTTTGCTCTTTATCTTATCATCGGTAAACATGCCTTGGGATTGTATAGAGATGTTGTTTATCACGTCCCTAATTCCAGGAGTCCTTTCGGCCATCTTTTTGGCATTGGTTTTGTCTGAAAGGGTATTTACCTTGCCGATTAAGGTGACAACTCCGCCCTTTACATGTGCCCTTACATTCTCCAACTCCCTTTTGTGAGGTCCTTTATGGAGGTGTTCCATTATTCTGTATTGAATTTCGTCGTCCTTCATGGTACCGTCCGTTGCAATTGTGATATTGTTTTCTACAGACTTTACACCGGGTATCTGTCTGATCAACCGTTCGGCATAGATTCGTTCGGCGAGTACGTCTGATATTCCCGATAGAAAGACTCTCCCGTCCTTTACCTGTACATTAATATCAAGGGAACTTAGCTACATTTCTTCTTCTAGGGTCTTGGCAATTCTTTCGTTTAACTTTGCATCATCCTGTTGGTCCAAATAAAATACCTCCTCGCATAATTAACAGCCTGATTGTATATTGATAATATTATTTCCATTTGCCCTTGTAAAATGCTATTTTATATTTCAAACAGCGATAGTTCTGTTATATAATAATTATTAAGGTTATATTATGAAAAACGGGAGTTTGGGCATATATTGTAATAGCCATAGATATGGAATATAATAACAGTAGGGACAAAGTATATCGTTGATTTTTGTATTCAGAGCTAATAAATATATTTAATTGGTTTTATGCATCAGTTATTGTAATAATGGGGTGAAAAAATGTGGCAAAATCTCTGGGACACGATATCTATGTTTAGGTTACGGGATGCAATAGATATCTTAATTGTGGCCTATGTATTGTACAAATTTCTGGTCCTAATAAAAGAAACAAGGGCTGCTCAAGTATTAAAGGGACTAGCTGTGCTGCTCATAGCCACTAAGGTAACTGAATGGCTTAGGCTTAATACCATTAACTGGCTTTTGGCCAATGCTATGACGGTGGGGGTAATTGCACTGCTCATAGTATTTCAGCCTGAGCTCAGAAGAGCTTTGGAGCATATAGGAAGGGGCCGTTTTTTCGACAAGTCGATTTTTATACAGGACGAAAAAAAGTTTTCCATGGTTATTAATGAGATAACCCAGGTGGTACAAAACTTAGCCAGGAATAAAATAGGTGCTCTAATAGTAATAGAGCGTAAGACCGGGATAAGTGACGTGGTAGAAACGGGTGTAAAGATCAATGGGTCAGTATCCAGTGAGCTATTATATAATATTTTTGTACCAAACACCCCCCTCCACGATGGAGCCGTAATAATAAGGGAGGATCAAATCTTGGCTGCCGGCTGTTTCCTTCCCCTTACTGAAAACCCCAATCTAAGCAAGCAATTGGGTACCCGCCACAGGGCTGGTTTGGGTATTTCCGAAGTTTCAGACGCTGTTTCTATTATTGTATCAGAAGAGACTGGTATCGTATCCTTGGCAAAGGAAGGCAAACTTACGCGGTACTTGGATGCCAAGGGCTTAAGGGATATTTTAAATGATGTTTTCGGCAAAGGCAGCGAAAATAACCCCCTTAGCATAAGGAGGTGGAGGTTCAAGAATGATAGATATACTCAAAAATAATTTGGCTCTAAAGGTAATATCGGTACTATTTGCCATAATACTATGGGCATACGTTGTCAGCAGCGAAAATCCTATTTCAACAAGGCTGGTAAGGGGGATAGATGTAGATATACAGGGCGTTACTGTACTTGTCGCAAATAATCTTGCAATAATAAATGAAAAGGATTATACCGTTGATGTTAGAATTAACGGAAGGCATAATGATATAATAAACATCAAGTCCTCAGATATAAAGGCAGTGATTGAAGTGGGACATATAAATACAAAGGGAAAGGTTTCTCTACCCGTTTCAATAGGCGGTTTGCCGGAAAACGTGGAGGTAGTGCAGACTGAACCTTCAGTTATAGAGCTGGAAATAGATAACGTTATCGAGGTTCAAGTGCCCGTGGAACTAAGGGTGAGTGGCGTGCCAAAGCGGGATTATATAAGTGGTCAGTATACTGTAGAACCTGACGAGATTCGGGTAAGGGGACCTGAAAGTATAGTAATGAGAATTAAGTCTGCCGTGGCGGAGTTAAATATAGACGGTTCCACCGACACTATCGTTAAAACCGTGCCCATTCAACTATTGGACAGTGACAATAACCAGATTTCAGAAGGCATAGAAATGACAAAAGAGTTTGTATCAGTACAACATGATATACTATTTACAAAAGAAATTGACATAGTACCCAACATTACTAAGCCGATTAACGAAAATTATTTGGTGTCAAGCATAACAGCAACACCAAAAACATTAAAGGTTGCCGGAAAAAGGAGCGTATTAGACGGGATTGATCAAATATCAACAGAACCTATAAATTTGGGACAAATAACCCAGGACACAGTAATTGAAACTGGGTTAATAATGCCTCCACGGGTAAGCCCGGTGGATAAAATAAGCAGGGTAAAGGTAGCCATAAAAGTTGAAGAGAAGGAACAACAAAAGACTATAACTGTAAACACTATCAATGTTGAAAATATTGGGGAAGGATATACCAGCGAAATTCCTGCTACTCCTGTAGAGGTTATCTTTAAGGGACCGGTGAGCAAAGTGGAAGCTGTGACAGAAGATCAAATAAGAATGTTTATCGATGGGGCAGGTCTGCAGCCCGGAACCTACCGCCTACCAATAAACGCTGTGCTGCCCGAAGGTTTAGAAATAATAGATTGGAGTCCCAAGGAAGTAGATGTAATAATAAAACCATCTGAATAGGGAAATGGTCAGCGTATCGATATTATGCAAAAATATTTAAAGAAATATTTTAAGGGAGCGTTGCTGCTGTTATTAAAACGGTTTTGTGATGCTCCCAATTTATTTATGAATAATTTGGTACTGTAACAGTTTGTACAAAGAAAGGAAAATCGGGGTTTGGGTTAAGGCCATTTTATGGGTGTAAAGGGTGTATAGAAGGGCAAGGGTGTATTGGCACTGGCAGCTGTATATGGTATGTGTTATAATATATTTATTTATTACGTTAGAAGGCAAGGTTGTGCCATGGGAAGAAATAGGGTAAATATATTTACAGGACATTTTGGTAGTGGAAAAACCGAGTTATCCATTAATTATGCATTGGAGCTAAAGAAGTATCACAAAAAAGTGGCAATAGTCGATCTGGATATAGTAAATCCCTTTTTCAGGACATCGGAACAAAGGGATATGTTAGTCAATAATGACATTAGGATAATAATGCCGAATTTCGCCACCACAACTGTGGATGTGTCTTCGCTGCCCCCCGATATACTGTCGGTATTTGAAAATGAAAACTGGCAAGTGGTCTTGGATGTAGGGGGCGATGATTTGGGAGCAAGGGTGCTGGGCACATATTACCATCATCTCAGCCGAACAGGATATAGAATGTATTATGTGATTAATATAAAACGGCCACTGTCCAGTACGGCTGATGATATAGTAGATATGCTCAGAGAAATTGAAAACAGTTCCAGGCTGAGGGTTACCGACCTGGTTAATAATACCAACTTGTCGAATCAGACTCGGACCTGTGATATAATAAATGGGCAGGATATTATTATTGAGGTATCGAAGAGTACCGGACTTCCCATAACCATGGTTGCCGGTACGGAAGATATTTTAAGCCGATTGCCCCGGGAATATCGGCATTTGGTTTTCCCAATAAAGCTATACATGAAGCCCCCGTGGAACTAATGGGCTATAAAATATCAGTAGATAAGGTAAAAGGAGGAGAGATAATGCCCAAGGTTATATTTAAGGAAGATCTATGTAAGGGTTGTGAGCTATGTACCACAGTTTGCCCTAGGGGCATAGTCACCATTGCCAAGGACAGGATTAATAAAAAGGGATATAATCCCGCCACTGTCACAGAAATGGATAAATGTACGGGTTGTGCATTTTGTGCCCGTATATGTCCTGATGTTGTGATAGAAGTGGAAAAATAATGAAAGTTTATTAGATAAATGTATTTAGGAGGTTAATATATGGCTGAAAAAGTGCTTATGAAAGGTAACGAGGCTATAGGCGAGGCAGCCATTCAAGCGGGGTGTAGGTATTTCTTTGGATATCCGATAACACCTCAAAATGAGATTCCCGCTTACATGGCAAAGAAACTGCCTAAGGTAGGCGGCTGTTTTCTACAAGCAGAAAGCGAAATAGCTGCTATAAATATGGTATATGGCGCTGCTGGAGCAGGTGCCCGGGTTATGACTTCTTCTTCCAGCCCGGGAATCAGTTTAAAGCAAGAGGGGATTTCTTATATAGCCGGTGCGGAGCTGCCCTGTATGGTGGTAAATATTGTACGAGGCGGTCCGGGACTGGGCGGTATTCAACCAGCTCAATCCGATTATTTCCAGGCCACCAGAGGCGGCGGGCACGGTGATTATAGGATGGTAGTCCTTGCACCTTCAACTATCCAGGAGATGGTGGATCTTGTTATGGACGGTTTTGATATAGCCGATATGTACAGGAACCCTGTTTTATTGCTAGGCGATGGCATGCTTGGCCAGATGATGGAACCTGTGGAGTTTAAGGAAAGGAAACCCAGGCAGTTGCCGGAAAAGACCTGGGCTGCTACAGGGTGGAAGGGGGACAGGCCCAGAAGCATAATTAATTCGCTGTTTATTGACCCGGCGGAACTGGAAAAACACAATTTAAAACTTCAGGCTAAATATGATGCCATAGAAAAGAATGAAGTAAGATATGAGGCCTATAATACGGAAGGTGCCAAGGTTATAATAGTATCCTATGGTACTACGTCAAGAATAGCGAAAAATGTGATAGACAACGCCGCCCGGGAAGGAATTAAAATAGGTTTAATACGGCCTATAACTTTATGGCCCTTTCCTAAGGAGATATTTGCAAAGGTTGTTAATCAGGAAACGGTTAAGGCTGTTTTGTCTGTGGAAATGAGTATGGGGCAGATGGTGGACGATGTTAGACTGGCTGTTAATGGACAAAAGCCCGTTTATTTCTATGGCCGTACCGGAGGTATGGTGCCCCATCCCAATGACATATTAAGTCAGGTCAAAATGATATTAGGGGGTCAAGTATAATGGTTAAGGTATTTGAAAAGCCAAAGGCTTTAACGGATAAACCCTTTCATTATTGTCCCGGTTGTACCCATGGTATTATCCACCGGTTAGTAGCCGAGGCTATTGATGAGTTTGATATACAACAGAAAACCATAGGGGTTGCGCCGGTAGGTTGTGCAGTGTTTGCCTATGATTATTTTAATTGCGATATGATGGAGGCAGCCCATGGTAGGGCCCCTGCTGTAGCAACAGGAATAAAGCGTGTTCACCCCGATAAAGTAGTATTTACCTATCAGGGGGATGGTGACTTGGCTTCTATCGGTGCTGCCGAAATAGTACATGCTGCGGCTAGGGGTGAGAAGATAACCACAATATTTGTTAACAATGCCATATACGGTATGACCGGCGGTCAGATGGCGCCGACTACCCTGGTTGGTCAGGTAACTACTACTTCACCCTATGGCCGTCAGCCTGAAACGGCAGGGTATCCCATAAGGATCAGCGAAATGCTGTCAACCATGGAAGGGGCTGCCTATATAGCCCGGGTATCCGTCCATGATATAAAACATCTGATGCAGGCTAAAAAAGCCATTAAAAGGGCCTTTGAAACGCAGATAGAGGGTAAGGGATTCAGTATCGTAGAGGTTTTATCAACCTGCCCGACCAACTGGGGCTTAACCCCCATAGAGGCCATAAACTGGCTGAAGGAAAATATGATACCCTATTATCCACTGGGTGTGAAGAAAGATATTGACGGGGGCGGTGAATAAAATGAATGAGCAGATTATAATAGCAGGTTTTGGCGGCCAGGGCGTAATGTCCATGGGACAGTTACTGGCCTATGCCGGTATGCTTGAAGGTAAGTTTGTATCATGGTTGCCTTCCTATGGGCCTGAGATGAGGGGCGGTACGGCTAATTGTAATGTTATTATATCCGATACACCTGTGGGCTCTCCCATAGTTACCGAAGCTACCACCGTAATTGCCATGAACAGGCCTTCACTGGATAAATTCGAAAAAAGCTTAAATGGGGATGGTTTACTTTTAATAAACTCTTCATTAATCGACAGGAAGGCTGAAAGGAAGGATGTAAGGTCTTATTATATAGATGCCAACGACATTGCCAATAAATTGGGCAACCTGAAGGTGGCTAACATGGTAATGTTGGGTGCCCTTGTTCAGTTAACCGGTATTGCGTCAATACAGGCTATTCTGGAATCTTTGAAAAAGGTACTGGGTCCGTCGAAGCACCATTTAATACCCCTTAATGAGCAGGCCTTGGAAGAAGGCAGCCTTAGGGTAAAATAGGGGATAGCTATACAAGTTGAGCTGATGGATAGATTTGATGCTACCCATTAATCTTATGGAGTGATAATATGTCTGCAAAACCATAAACGTCCATGTCCGGTATTTGTATGATTAGGAAAACATAGCCCTTAAGTAGGTTGTAGATAATATTTAAAATGTGTTCTAACTATCATGCCAGGATAATAACTATTATTTAGGTATTATAGATACCGCCCATGATATCAACGTTATATTTGTATTATGGGCGGGTAATAATATCAACTGGGGTGATAGTATGAACTATATTCAATTATTTAGAATTGTCTATACCTTCGTCTTTACATATATATTATTGCTGGTATTCGTGTTTATATTTTCAGCCTATGCTTTAGTACTATTGGCGGCTCTTGTTAAGAATTACAGGGACAATCCAAAAAGATTCAGCTTTGAAGATACCTTAGGGATTAATGAAGAGCCCGGCGTTGTTTTTGACAAGACCATGGCCATACTGGATAAGTGGGGTATATGCATATTGGATAAGAATAGGGAAGAGGGTTATATAAGGGCAGTAAAAAAGTATCCCCTTAATTTACTGGATTGGAAGATACTATTGAGGTTTATACAGGAAAATGCGGATCATGGATTCCATACCAGGGTAGCATTTTCCGTCATACCCGAGGGTTCCCTTGTCTTTTTGGATAGGATGGTTGCTAAGAATAGTACCAAAAGATTTTCTTCATACTACGGCATATCCAATTAACGGTGTAAAGTTCCTTATCATAAACACCCTGTATTTCATGATAAGGGAGTAAAGGGTTATTAAAATATAAAGGGTGGTATTATGTCTAATTTGGATGTCTTGATACGGATAGTGTTGGCCTGTATTTTGGGAGGGATAATAGGTATTGAGAGGGAGAGTATCAACAGACCTGCGGGTTTCAGGACCCATATATTGGTATGTGTGGGTTCTGCCCTAGTAATGATAACATCACAGTATATATTCCTCCATTACAGTTCCCAGGTGAATTTAGATCCCGCACGGTTGGGAGCACAGGTTATAAGCGGGATAGGTTTTTTGGGGGCGGGTACCATAATAAAAGAACGGGCTTCCGTTAAAGGACTAACCACGGCTGCCAGCCTTTGGGCAGTATCGTGTGTGGGATTGGCTGTGGGTATCGGATTTTATATTGGTGCTATAATGGCATCCGGTATTATATATTTGGTACTGGTAGTGTTAAAGAGAGTAGAAGGGTATTTGTCCTACGAAAGAAAGCAGCATCATATATTGTTGCTGATCGATAATAAGCCGGGTCAGATAGGGAAGATAGGGGATATCTTAGGCAACCTGAATGTTAATATTAAAGATATAAAGATCCGACAGGTTGAAGATGATAGTGAAATCGTTGAGGTGAAGCTTACCGTTAAATTACCTGCTGACATACAAAAGCAGCATGTCATATGTCAGCTATCGGTGGTGGACGGTGTTAAGGAGATACAATAACCAAAGGATGGGGCCGATAATAGGCCCTTGTTTTATATATAAACCAGATAAAAGCAATGGATAGGTCATATAAAACCATATTTGACGTATCTTTTTTTAAAACATATCCGTTGACAGTTCATGTATAATTGTATACAATTATACATGATATATTAATACTTAAATTCAGGGGGACTTATTTAATGGGGAAAAATTTAGTGCATAAAATTATTGAAAATCATCTGATCAGTGGTACTATGGAACCCGGTCAGGAAATAGCCTTAAGAATAGACCAGACTCTAACCCAGGATTCCACTGGTACAATGGCTTATTTGCAGTTTGAGGCTATGGAAATACCTAGAGTAAGAACCAAGCTATCAGTGGCTTACATAGATCACAATACCCTTCAGGCGGGTTTCGAAAACGCCGATGACCATAAATATATACAGACAGTGGCACAAAAATATGGCATCAATTTTTCAAAACCGGGTAACGGTATTTGTCATCAAGTACACTTGGAAAGATTTGGCGTACCGGGTTGGACGCTGTTGGGTTCCGACAGCCATACCCCTACCGGTGGTGGTATAGGCATGCTGGCCATCGGTGCGGGAGGACTGGATGTGGCGGTAGCCATGGGTGGTGGTCCGTATTATTTAACGATGCCTAAGGTTTGTAAGATAGAATTAAAGGGTAAGCTAAAATCATGGGTGTCTGCCAAAGATATCATACTTGAAGTCTTAAGGAGGCTTTCGGTAAAGGGTGGCGTAGGTAAGATCATGGAATACTGCGGTGAAGGTGTTAGGTATCTTAGTGTTCCTGAAAGGGCAACCATTACAAATATGGGTGCCGAACTGGGGGCCACCACATCTATATTCCCCAGCGACGAAAGAACCCGTGACTTTTTAAAGGCTCAGGGGAGGGAAAAGGATTGGGTGCCCTTGGCCGCCGATGAAGATGCATTCTATGATGAGCAGATTACCATAGATTTGGATTGCCTTGAACCAATGATAGCTCAGCCCCATAGTCCGGATAATGTGGTCAAGGTAAAGGATATAGAGGGTTTAAAGGTTGATCAGGTGGCCATTGGCAGTTGTACCAATTCCTCGTACATGGATCTAATGAAAGTGTCCAGAATTCTAAAGGGCAAGACGGTCCATCCATCGGTCAGCCTGGTAATTTCACCTGGTTCTAAACAGGTTTATACAATGCTGGCCGAGAATGGAGCCCTGGCCGATTTAATAGATGCAGGGGCCAGGATTTTGGAATGTGCTTGCGGACCCTGTATAGGCATGGGCCAAGCACCTGCTACCAATGCGGTATCCGTTAGAACCTTTAATAGAAATTTTTACGGCAGAAGCGGTACCATGTCGGCTGCTGTGTATCTAGCCAGTCCAGAAGTAGCGGCCGCATCGGCTATTTCCGGTGAAATAACCGACCCCAGGCGATTGGGGACAGCTCCATGTGTCGATATGCCCCAGAGTTTCACAATAAACGATAATCTTGTACTACCTCCGGCAGAGGATGGCCAGAAGGTAGAAGTGGTAAGAGGACCGAATATAAAACCATTTCCTATAAATAAACCCATGGCTGAGGAGATCAGCGGGTCCGTTTTATTGAAAATGGAGGACAACATTACTACCGACCATATTATGCCCTCCAATGCTAAGCTTTTGCCCTACAGGTCCAATATACCCTATCTATCCGACTATTGCTTGACGCCGGTGGATCAGACATTCCCCAAAAGGGCTAAGGAGCAAGGCGGAGGATTTTTGGTAGGGGGCCACAATTATGGTCAGGGTTCCAGCAGGGAACATGCTGCCTTGGTTCCGTTATACCTTGGAATAAAGGGCGTTGTGGCAAAATCCTTTGCCAGAATACACATGGCAAACCTGATAAATTCCGGGATACTGCCCCTAACCTTTGTTGACGAAAGAGACTATGATAATATACAGGCCGGAGACTCTTTGGTGATAAAGGATAGTGTAAACCAGCTTAAATCGGGGACCATTAGGATATACAACCGGTCAAAGGATATATATATCGATACAAAGGTTGATGTGTCCGATAGGCTGATTAGTATTCTCATAGCAGGTGGATTGCTCAACTTTACAAAAGAAATGGCAAAATAAATGAAGCTTATAAATAAGGGGGTTTATTATGGCCCTCTTATTTAGACGGGGTGGAAAAGTGAAGATCAAAACTTTATTGCAGCTGTTCTATACCTTCTTCAAGATCGGTTCCTTTACCTTTGGCGGTGGATATGCAATGCTTCCATTAATTGAAAGGGAAGTGGTTGATAACCGCCGATGGATAAACCAACAGGAGCTTATAGATATCTTGGCCCTGGCCCAAACTGCGCCGGGGGCAATAGCGGTGAATTCTAGTATTTTTATCGGGAAGAGAGTAGCAGGGGTATTAGGAGCCCTAATAGCCGTTATAGGTATGGTACTACCCTCCTTTGTTGTTATTTCGATAATTGCTGTATACTTGCATAGATATAGCGACAACGTTATAGCTGCAAAAGCCCTCAGGGGTATCAGGCCAGCAGTGGTTACACTCATTATTCTGGCTGTATTGAGGATCGGGAAATCAGCTGTTTATGATAAGGTAACCATGATTATAGCTGCAGGTGCCTTTATATCACTTACCCTTAACGTCATAGATCCTATCTTGGCTATTATCTCCGGAGGTGTGGTGGGCATTGTAATTACATTGCTATGGCCCGGAAGAGAGGTAAAAAACCGGGATGCTGATTAGATTATTCATTAGTTTCGTAAAAATAGGTCTATTTAGTTTTGGTGGCGGATATGCCATGATCCCTTTGATCCAGCAGGAAATAGTAAACCAAAGCTGGCTGACTACGGAGGAATTCATAAATATAATATCTATTGCCGAGATGACACCGGGACCCTTTGCTATTAATTCGGCAACTTATATAGGCATAACTCAGAATGGTGTAACCGGAGCCCTTGTATCTACCATCGGTGTAGTATTGCCATCCTTTGCAATAGTAATGGCATTGTCGTCCATTTTTACAAGGTATAGAGAGCATAGACTATTAGTCGGATTATTGTATGGTATCAGGCCTGTGGTGGCGGCCTTAATTGCCAGTGCGGCGCTGCTTATTGCAAGGACTGCTTTAGTCGATGACGGTGCCATAGAGATAAGGGGTATTATCATACTGGTTTTAAGCTTTTTAGCTGTTAAAAGGTTTAAGGTGCACCCAATTCTGATGATCGTGGGTGCGGCATTGCTTGGTATGTTAATTTATTAAATAATAAATATGGTATTTATAATTACCATAAAGGAGGAACACTGGTGTGGCAGCACAATTTTTAGGCGCTGATCCCCATGATCAGCATTCGCTGAGGGCTAGGGTATTTAATCATATTAGGGAAGATATTTTAGACGGTCGGTACAAACCCGGTGATAGCCTGGTTGAAACCAAATTGGCTGAGGAATTAGGGGTAAGCCGAACTCCCATAAGGGAAGCCATTAGGCAACTGGAATTGGAGGGACTGGTACTTAGTATTCCCAACAAAGGTGTGATAGTACAGGGTATAAGCACCCAGGATATAAATGATATCTATACCATAAGAAAGTTGATTGAGGGTCTTGCTGCCCGGTGGGCTGTGGACAGGATTACAGCCCAGGAACTAAAAAACCTCCAGGAGATCCAGGAACTGATGGACTACTATACAAAAAAGAAAGACTTTGAGCAGGTAGCCATACTGGATACAAAATTCCACGATACTATCTACGAAGCCAGTAAAAGTAAGATTTTAAGGATTATGCTAAGCAGTTTCCATCATTATGTACGAAGGGCAAGACTAAACTCCCTACAGGTACCGGGCAGGGCACGGGATGCGTTGCTTGAACACGAGAATATAGTGGATGCTTTTATAAAGCGGGACGGTGAATTGGCAGAGAAGTTGCTTACCCGTCATGTATCCAACGCATGTAGCAACCTATTATCCCACAAGGAACAAGTATAAGATTTATTGTATTTTTTCTTCCCATTTTTCATATAAAAGTTTAAGCTGCTGTTGGGCTTTTGCATATTGTTGGTTGATTTCCTTGGCTTTATAGGGATTTGAGTATACTTCCTCCCGGCACATAAGGTTATGAAGTTCCTTCAACAATACTTCCTTTTGTTCGATTGCTTTTTCTATTGCTTTGATGCTTTCCTGCTGCCGCCGTCTTTGTATTCTCTCTTCCCTTTCCCTTTTTCTTTCTTCCTTGAGTCGAGTTTTGGTTTTAACTTGGGGTTTAATAGTTTTAGGGCAAGTGTTAGGACAGTAATTGATGGACTTTTTCTTTTCCATATAATAGTCATAATTGCCCAGGAATTCCTGTATCCCATCCTTGGACAGCTCAAATATTTTGTTACATACTTTGTTTAAGAAGTACCTGTCGTGGGAAATGACTAATAGGGTACCAGAGTATGCCACAAGGGATTTTTCCAATTGTTCCTTGGACCATAGGTCCAAATGATTTGTAGGCTCATCCAGCATTAAAAAGTTTGAAGGGGTTAACATTAGTTTTGCCAGATAGACCCTGCTTTTTTCTCCACCGCTTAAGCCGGAGATGGGTTTGTATACATCGTCCTCCTTGAACAAAAGGGCAGATAAAATATTTCTTATCTTGGATTGGGATGCCTTAATATCGGCCTGCCACACTTCATCCAAAATTGTTTTGTTTTCGTCAAGTAGGCCCAATTCCTGCTCAAAGCAATTTATAATAATACCATGCCCAAATTCTATACTGCCTGATCTCGGAGATAACTTGCCCGATAAGATTTTAAAAAGGGTAGACTTTCCTATGCCATTCGGACCCACCAAACCCACTTTATCCCCCTTGAAAATATTGAAACTGAGGCCGGAAAATAGTACCTTGCCATCAAAGTCCATTGATAGTTTTTTTGTATATATTACTTCTTTGGAACCGTGGTCTATATACGGCAGTTCTAAGGAAATGGTACTCACTTCCGGAGGCTTCTTCACAAGCTCCATTTTTATTAACTGTTTTTCTCGGCTTTCCGCTGCTCTTATACTCTTTTCCCTGTTAAAGGACCTAAATTTTTTTATTATCTCCTGCTGTCTTTTTATTTCGGTTTGTTGCTTGGTATAAGCCTTTGACAGTTGAGCAAAACGTTGTTTTTTTAACAATATATAATTGGAATAGTTGCCCGGATACTCAATAAGTTCATTGTTTTCCAATTCAAATATTTTATTGCATAGGTTATCCAAAAAGAACCTGTCATGGGATACTGCCAATATACAGCCTTTGTATTCTTTCAAATAGCCTTCCAGCCAATTAAGGGCTTCAATATCCAAATAATTTGTGGGTTCGTCCAGCAGCAATATGGATGGTTTTAATAGCAGTACCTTGGCCAAGGCCATACGGGTTTTTTCACCACCGCTCAAGGTGTATACCCGCTGATGAAACTGGTTTTCACTAAACCCTAAACCGTTTAGCACTCCTCTAATATCGCTGTTATACCTATATCCCCCCATTTCTTCAAAAACTTCCACCACATGGGTATAATTCTCCGTATATACCTTGTATTCTTTTTTATTGTTCAAGGGATCGGTAATGGAAATCTTCTGTTCCAGCTGACGTATTTCCCTTTCCATTTCCAGCATAGGATTAAATACTGACAGCATTTCATGCCATATGGTATCATCACTGTCCAATTGATGGTTTTGTGGCAAATACCCAAGGGTAAGCTGAGGATTTACCCATATACTACCACTATCGCAGTCTTCAAGTCCGGCAACCAGTTTTAACAATGTAGTCTTGCCGGTACCGTTTTGGCCTATGATACCTATTTTATCGGTATTTTCTATATGAGCCCGTACTTTGTGCAATATCCTTTTAGCACCAAAGGATTTCTCAATATCTTCAATTCTTATTGCAACCATCGCTAACCACCATTATAATAAGTAGTATATTATAGCTATTAAGGATAACTATATACTCATACTATTTTAGCAGAAGTTTTAAGTTATTTAAAGCTAGTAGAGTCTCTGTTGACATGAGTGGAAATAAATTGTATAATATAATCGTTAAAAAATTAACATGCAATATGATAAGGGGGAATACAAATGCATAGGCGTACATCCAAGGTGTCGGAAGCAGTAATAAGACGTCTCCCAAGGTACCATAGATATCTGGAGGAATTTATCAAAGATGGCATTAAGCGTATATCCTCCCAAGAACTGAGCCGTCGCATAGGTTTTACGGCTTCTCAGATAAGACAAGATTTAAATTGTTTTGGGGGGTTTGGACAACAGGGTTATGGATATAATGTGCAAGAGCTGTACAATGAAATTACTAAAATATTAGGACTTAATAATAAGTACGATACAATAATAATAGGGGCTGGTAACCTTGGCCAAGCCATTGCAAATTATACAAATTTTAGGAAAAGGGGTTTTGAAGTTAAGGCATTATTCGATATCAATCCTAAATTGATAGGATTGTCCATAAGGGGAATAGAGATACTGGATATTGATAAACTCGAAGAATTTGTAAAGGGCAATGGAATAGAAATTGCAATTTTGTGTACGCCAAGGGAAAATGCGCAGGAAGTAGCCGAAGCCTTGGTTAAGTATGGTATTAAAGCCATATGGAACTTTGCACCCATTGACCTTGACTTACCCCATGACATAATAGTGGAAAATGTACATCTCAGCGACAGTTTGCGTGTCTTATCGTACAGGATGGCGGAAAAAGCAAAGGAAAACCGAAGCAAATAAAATATGGCCTTTATAACTTAATAATATCTATGATATATATTTACGCTTTTTTGCTTGGCCCTGTGAGCCTAATTAGCCTTTGTTAGCATAGGACAATATTACTATATTTTCCTTTGGCTGCAATCAAAGAAGGAATTTTGTCAATTTTTATAGAATATATCACCATTCAATCGAAAGAAAGGGTTGAGTAGGGTGGAAAGGACCAAAATGAAAAGTACCAGCGAGATAGTAGGTTTAGTGCTTCTATGTATTAATGAAGGCAAAGAGGCGGGCACCATCAAAGATATACTTATAAATAGGGAAACAGGAACTGTAGAATTTCTGGTATTGGATGATGGCCAGTGGTATTTTGGGGCTAAGGTATTATCCTTTACTGATGTTTTAGGTATAGGATCTAATGCGGTTACTACCGAAACCGAAGGTAATATCTTAAGGTTTACCGAAGTGGAAAGAGCGGTGGCCTTGGTTCAAGATGGTGTTAAGCTGATCGGTACAAAGATATATACCGAAAAGGGCAGGTATATTGGTAAGGTTGACGAGTTTTTCATAAGTGAAGACGGTGGTATTGCAGGGTGTAAATTTACATTGGACGATGGCCAGGTAAAGATTATACCACGGGATAGTGTTCTAACTTTTGGTAAAAATGTTATTGTAGTAGTAGATAGGATAGAAGAAAAATTCGTAGATAAGATGGACAATGTAATATCTTATACTGAAGCTACAAAGCCCACTGAGCAAAAAGGTTCTATGTCTCATGAAAGCCCAAAGAATGGTGCAAAAAAAGCTATAGCAAGCATCTTGTTAACTGACCCAGTAGCAGATATTAAGGATGATTTGACCGATAAGGAAGAGGCTGCAAGGTCCTTTGAACAAAAACAAAGGCAGTTCCTTATTGGACGAAAAGTTAGTAAAAGGATTAGTAGCAAAAACGGTGAAATATTGGCCGAAAAGGGAACCATAATAACCGATGAACTAATTGACAGGATAAAGGAAAGCGGAAAATATATGGAGCTTACAATGAATACATCTCCATGATGTATAGAGTACCCCGTAACAGCTGCGGGGTTTTTTTATTACATTGTTAGTTGATAGCTTTTGGTCGCAAGGTTATTTTTCCGGAAAAAGTTGGTATAATACTTATAAGAATATTTGGTAATTGATGGAGGATATAATGGAAGCAAGAAGGATTATAGCTCTCCTTACACTGATTGTAGCAACATTCCTTATTTGCAGTCTTATAATCAGAAAGGCCTATGAAATTAGAATAGCCACCTTGGAATATGACCAAAGGCAAATGAAAGGGGACAATGGAATGGATCCGGAAACTGCAAGTGAAGTGAATACCAATTTAAATTTGAGGGACGTAATCAGGAAAAAAGGTCTTTCCAGCAAATTGGATAAGCTTTATTTAATGGTTGATATTTTATCTGGAAGACTAACTGTATATATAGGCGATCAGCCTATCAAGAACTATCCTGTGGTTTTGGGCAAGAATACCATGGAAGGCGACAAAGAGGTTGAGGGTGACTATCGTACCCCTAGGGGCGAGTTTTATATATGCCAAAAGGCAGTAATAAACGGCCGGGCTGAAATCGGTACAAGGTGGATGCGGCTCAGTTATCCCAATATAGAGGATGCCAAAAGGGGTCTGGAGGCAGGGATAATAACCCAATCCCAGCATGATAGCATCATAAAGGCCATAAAGGATGGTGATGTGCCACCCCAAAGGACCCCTTTGGGTGGAGGTATAGGTATTCATGGAGGGGCACAGGTCAAGGATAGTACCCAGGGCTGCATATCTTTATATGACAAAGATGTGGAGGAATTATATGAATTGGTAAATGTAGGCACCAGGGTGATAATAATAGACTAGCTGGTATAATTTGCAGGATATATTTGTAGATCTTGCAGAATGTTTACATTTGTCCTTGAAATTAATAAGGGAATGTATTATTATCATAAATAAAAATACACATGTATTTGCAACAAAATATGCCGTTTGTCGTTTTAATGTTGAAAGGAGAATGTCAATGAAGAGAATTAAGATTGCTGTGGTAGGCTATGGAAATATAGGGAAATTCGCGGTGCAAGCCGCCGAACATGCCCCGGACATGGAGATATCCGGTATAGTAAGAAGGGCTTCCTCCCTGAAAAAACCAGTACCCCCCGAGATATCCGGATATAGAATTGTATCGTCTATAAAGGAATTAGGTAAGGTAGATGTAGCTGTTTTGTGCGTGCCCACCAGGAGCATTCCGGAGACTGCCAGGGAGATACTGTCCATGGGAATAAATACGGTGGATAGTTATGATATCCATGGACAGTTGTGGGATGTCAAACAAGAACTAGATCCCATCGCCCGCCAAAATAATGCCGTTGCTATTATATCCTCGGGTTGGGATCCGGGAAGCGATTCAGTTATACGGGCATTGTTGCAGGCGCTAGTCCCAAAGGGCATAACATATACTAATTTTGGACCGGGAATGAGCATGGGGCATACAGTTGCAGCTAAGGCCATAGACGGTGTAAAGGATGCCCTGTCCATGACTATCCCCTTGGGAACAGGGGTGCACAGAAGGATGGTTTACATAGAATTGGAGAAAGGTGCGGTCTTTAGTGAAGTTGAACGGGCGATAAAAACCGACGAGTATTTTATTAAGGACGAAACCACAGTAACCCAGGTTGAGGATGTAAGTCAGCTAGTAGATATGGGCCACGGGGTATTTATGGAACGGAAGGGAGTATCGGGTGCTACCCATAACCAGCTGTTGGAGTTCAAGATGAGAATAAATAACCCTGCTTTAACGGGTCAGGTACTAATCAGTGTGGCCCGGGCGTCTGTCAAGCAAAAGCCGGGTGCCTATACAATGCTGGAAATACCGGTTATCGATTTATTATATGGTGATAAGGGAAATATAATAAAATCTTTGGTATAAAACAAACTTGGACTAACCAGTAACTAGAATATGGTGTATAATAAAATTAAGACCAATCAGGAAGGGTGTTGGTTTTGAAAAGGTCAGGGTATAAAGCGGGGATTAGTCTAATAATAGTCGGGTTTTTGATACTTATAGCCTATGTGCTCTATCAAATACTCAGCATAATTATAAATATGGCTGCAGTGGTTGTTATTGCCATTGTAGCCATGATACTAGGTTTTATCATTGTTCTTATATCCATGATAATAGAAAGAAGGCGGGATATAAAAAAAGGGGAAGATGATGATGATATTAGTAAATACTAGTGAAATACCCGGTAAGAGGATAGTAACGGTCCATGGTTTGGTAAAGGGTAGCACTGTCCATTCCAAAAACATAGGCCGGGATATTATGGCAGGATTCAGGACGCTGGTGGGTGGTGAGGTAAAGGAGTATAGTAAGATGATGGAAGAGGCAAGGCAGACCGCAGTTAAAAGAATGGTAGATCAAGCCAAGGAATATGGAGCAAATGCCATAGTAAATATACGTCTTTCCACATCATCGATAATGGCGGGAGCTGCTGAAATAATTGCGTATGGCACTGCCGTCACCATCGAATAGTCTTGTTCGTTCTCAAGTATAGATAAAAGGATAAATGTAAACGGGGTAGTATCATTGAATTATAACGTTTCCCAACAGGAGTATTCCCAACAGGAGTATATACGAATCGATAAAAGGCCTCCCTATATAACCTACATATTGCTTACAATCAATATAGTATTATGGCTTCTAATGACCGTAGCAGGTGGTTCTACAAATATATACGTTCTACAGTCATTTGGTGCAAAGGTTAATGTGCTGATAGCGTCAGGCCAGTACTGGCGTCTTATTACTCCTATGTTTTTACACATAGGCATTGCCCATTTGTTTTTTAACAGTTATGCATTATACATATACGGCACCCTTGCGGAAAGGTTGTTTGGCAAGTCTAAGTTTATTATTATTTATCTGATATCAGGACTTTTTGGTACCGTTTTTAGCTATCTATTTAGCCCACCCATATCGGCAGGAGCTTCCGGGGCCATATTCGGCTTGTTTGGAGCGCTATTGTACTTTAGGAAAGCCCGCAGGGGTATATTTAATAAGCTGTTCGGTGTTAATTTGATAATTATTATAGGCTTTAATCTGGTATACGGTTTTACCAGCAGCGGTATTGACAATTGGGGTCACATAGGAGGTTTGGTGGGAGGGTTTCTCGTAAGCTCATGGTTGGGTTTATATTCTGAAAGATCCTTTACCTTAAAGCGGGTTATGTACCTGCTATTAGCAGTTCTTATATTGACGGTTGGTATTAAGTGGGGTGACTACAAATACCGGCAGGAAGCCCTTATAAATAAAGCATTAAACAGTTACTCCACAGGCAACATCCAAAGAGCGGTGGAAGATATTCAAGAACTCCTTGCCGATAACCCCGACAACATAGAAGGTAGGTATATTCTAGGAGCTATTTATGCAGAAACAGGACATATCGATGAAGCCATAAACCAGTTAAATATACTATTGGATAAGGACGGTGGTCATATACCAACCCATTTGTTATTGAGTAAGATATACATTTCAACGGGTCAATTGGATTCGGCAAAGGACCATTTAAAGACGATATTGGCTATGGACCCCGATCTGGCCGAGGCACAAACCCTTTTGGACAGCATTCAATAGAAGATGAAGGTAGGTCTTTAAGTAAAATATTCTATGGTTGCGTTGGGGAATCTTTCATATATTAAATCCGATAAATATGTGCGGATTTCATCGGCTAATTCCTTTGGATAGATATATTTAAACATGCCATAACGCCCCCATTTTTTTGTCCTTTGGGTGTCGCCCATATCCAGTCTGGTATTGGGAAAGCGGTTGAGTATGAGGTGTTTTGCCCGCTGGGTATATCTATATTGTATTAGTTCAAAGGTTAGATCGTCTATAGAAAAGGGGTGCAATTGATTATACATAGTATCCATCATTTCTTTATACCCGTCTTTCCATTTGGGGTATACCATGATGGGGGCTATTATGAAACCGATGGGATACTCAGCTCCCGCCATCTTCCTGGCTGCGGCTATTCTTTCCTGCGCAGTCGCTGTTCCGTGTTCAAAGGCGTTTATTACAAAGTCGGTGTTAATACTAAATCTGAATCTGGTATGTTTGTTGTGATGCACATCCAATAATCCATCCACGTTGTCAAACTTAGTAACCAGTCTTAGCCGTCCTAAGGCCTGGCGGGCAAAAAATTCAATTGTTTCTTTTATTGAACCGGTTATATGTTCAAGGGCCAAAGGATCATTGGTGCTGGCGGCTTCGAAGGTCGTTATTTTCGGCTTGTTTTTTTCAATATATTCTTTTATCGTTTCAAATATCTCCCCAAGGTTTACGTATACCCTAATAAAGGGCCGGGTACCCTGGGTGGTTTGCAAATAACAATACTGACACTTGCCGGGACAACTGGTATAAAGACCGAATTGGAAATCTGCCGATGGTTTGCATCTGTCAAGTTCCAGGTTTCTTTTTACCGAAACAACAAGGGTTTGTTTAGCATGAAAGTATTTTTCCCTGTCGGTTTTTCCTGGTATACCTGTCACCCTGTTGGAACTGGTCATTTTAATTATCGGTATGTTTTTCTCGGTGAAATAATGGTACAATCTCCTACCCAAATCATAATCCAATGATGAAGGCTCAAAATATACCCTTTTAGGCATAAATGGTTTCATGGATAAATCCCCTTTCCGCAAATTGTGTTATAATAATTAGTATTGCATTACAACAAAAGCATATGCACAGCCGGGCATATAACTAGGGGGATGGGTATGAATAGGGTATATTTGGGGTATTGTGAGGGATACGAAATCAACAGGGTAAGGCAGTGCCTGAACAATAGTTTCGATGCCTTAGGTGGCGTAAGAAAATTTATAAAACCCGGTGACAGGGTATTGTTGAAACTAAATCTTGTAATGAAAAAACACCCTGACAAAGGGGCTACTTCTCATCCCATATTTGTAAAGGCATTGGTAGAAATATTAAAAAGTGCCGGTGCCCAGGTGGTATTAGGCGACAGTCCCGGTGGGTTGTTTACGGTAAATGCGTTAAAGGGCATATATAGGGCCTGCGGTATTGAGCAGGTGGCTGACGAAACAGGGGCTGTTCTGAATTATAACACAAGGGATACGGTTATACAGTATAAAAAGGGTAAGGTATTGAGGGAAATTACCATAGCAAGTATGGTCAAGGATGTTGATAAAATTATTTCGGTATCCAAAATGAAGACCCATAGTATGACCTTGTTTACCGGTGCCGTAAAGAATATGTTCGGTGTGGTACCCGGTGTGACCAAGGCAGAATACCATTTTGCCATGCCGGATATTGAAGATTTTTCAAATATGCTGGTTGATATATGCCAGGCTGTAAAACCTGATTTGTCCTTTATGGACGGGATTATTGCCATGGAGGGACCGGGACCCACGGCGGGTTATCCAAGGAAGGTAGGTACGGTTCTGGCATCCCCAAACCCCTACGCCCTTGACCTGGTTGCGGTGGAAATTTTAGGTATTGACCCCAAGAGAGTCCCCACTGTTTTGCAGTCACAGCGAAGGGGGTTATGTCCTTTATCTGTGGAAGAAATAGAGATTGTAGGTACTTCCATTAGTAAACTTAAGGTTAAGGATTTTCTAATACCGGAGACAGGCAGTGCGGAATTATTAAAGGGTAGGGTGCCGGATTTTGTTGAAAAGTTTGTTGGATGGGTACTTAAAACAAAACCTGTGTTTTCCAAAAGACTGTGTATGGGGTGCGGGGATTGTGTAAATAATTGTCCTGCAAAGGCAATAGTAATGAAAAAGGGGTTACCCAGGGTAGATTATAAAAAATGTATCAGGTGTTATTGTTGTCAAGAGCTATGCCCCAGTACCGCGGTTACCGTAAAACGGCCGTTAATTAGAAGGTTTATCCGATAAAAAATATCGCCTATATCTACAGGCTTTATCCATTGTCGGTTTTGTTGTATTGTTCCAGGCTGCCCAATATCCTATTTATATATGCCTTTGTTTCCTTAAAGGGCGGGACGCCATTATATGCTTTTACATTGCCCGGACCTGCATTATAGGCTGCCAGGGCCAGCTGTATGTCATTATTGAAGGTGTCCAGCATACTGCGCAAATATTTACTTCCGCCTAGTATATTTTGTTCTATATCAAAGGCATCCGTTACACCTAAACTGGCGGCGGTTTTAGGCATTAATTGCATTAGTCCCATAGCACCTGCCCTTGATACTGCCTGGGGATTAAAATTGGATTCCGCCTTAATTACCGATCGTATTAAATTGCCGTCCAAGTTATATAGTTTGGACGCCTTAGCGATGGCGGCATCAATGGCGGTATTTGTGTTAATATTGGTATTCTCAGTGTTAATCCCTTGTAGAGGCAGGGTGTTATATGACATATTGTTGGCGACAGTGACGGGTATATACTGTTCCCCTTGTTCGATTTCCCGACGCATTTCTTTGAGTATAGAGGAGAAATCCATTTCTTTATCCGCGGATATATTTAATTTTATAGGTAGCCTACTTTGTATTTCTTGAATTTTTTGCTCCATAATGGCCTTCACTGATAAGAACATATTTATATTTCACCACCTAAAGGAAATTAATCGGGGCGGTATACCGTCGAAATATACAATAGTACATTCATTATCAGTATAACATGGCATATGAGGTACAAAAATAGGCCTTGCTTACTATACGACCATTTTTGGCTTTTACTGTCCTGTAGATATTTAACCGGCAGCTCTAATAGGGTTGAACCAATAATCCCATTGAATAAATTTTTTTTTAGGGGATAGTTTAAATAATAAAGTCTTAAGGAGGTAGTATCATTGGAATATGGATATGATACGGGAAAGGTAACTATTATCGGTGCGGGCATGGTAGGTGCAACCGCAGCTTATGCATTAATGATGGGTCATGTGGTTTCTGAAATCGCATTGGTAGATATCGACGAGGAGAGGGTAGAGGGTGAGGTTATGGACCTAAACCATGGCGTATCCTTCGTACCCCATACAAGGGTCAAAATAGGGGATTACGGCGACTGTGCCGATTCCAATATAATAATTATTACTGCCGGCGTGGCCCAAAAACCCGGACAAACCCGGCTGGACCTGGTTGTTGAAAATACACGGATTTACAAAGAAATAATACCTCGGATTATTTCATACACCAGGGATGCCATATTACTAATAGTGACAAACCCAGTAGACATATTAACCTACGTTGCATTAAAAATATCCGGGCTACCGGAGGGACAGGTAATTGGTTCCGGTACTGTACTGGATAGTTCCAGGTTTAGGTATTTGCTCAGTCAGCATTGTAAAGTAAATGTCAGAAATGTCCATGGATATATAATTGGCGAACATGGTGACAGTGAAGTGGCAGTTTGGAGCCTGGCGAATATTGCAGGGACCAGGGTTGATGATTATTGCCCCTTGTGTGGTGGTGGGTGTGAGGAGGGATACAAGGACGGAATATATAAACAGGTAAGAGATTCCGCATACCATATTATAGATGCCAAAGGTTCCACCTATTATGCCGTGGGACTGGCGATTAGCAGAATTGTGGAAAGCATAATTATGGACGAGAATTCTGTACTGACTGTGTCCACATTGATGAAGGGCTATTATGGTGTGGAGGATGTCTGTTTAAGCCTGCCTTGTATTATGAATAGCAAGGGTGTGGACAAGGTGCTCAATCTACCATTAAATTCTAAGGAAATAAATGCGTTCAGAGACTCGGCTGAAAAATTAAAGGATACTATACAAAATGTAGTAATAGATTTACTCGCGTAACAAAAAAATTATTGACATTAGGCCAATGTTAATATACAATGCAAATGCGAGTAATTTGCAGACGGGGGCTATAGAATGAAGACCAAAGGGATTAGAATGACTGACCAAAGAAAGATTATTATGGAAATATTGGAGAATACCAATGACCATCTTTCGGCCGAGGAGATCTATATAAGGGCCAAGGACCGACAAAAAAGGATAAATTTTTCCACAGTATACAGAAATCTTAACATGATGGAAGAAAAGGGCTTGGTTATAAAACTGGATTTTAATGACGGTAAAAGCCGGTATGAAATAAAAGAAAGGCACCACCATCATATTATCTGCGTCAATTGCAGGAAGACCT
>JBMNSO010000003.1:0-36677 GCA_050945235.1 Mahellales bacterium | reverse complement strand
TGTAATGAAACAACAACAATTACCTCTTTGAGAATTGTGGAGCCCTTCGGGCTGCCTTGAGACCGTATTTCTTTCTTTCCTTCATCCTGGGATCCCTTGTTAAGAAACCCGCTCTTTTCAAGGTTTTTCTCAAGTCTTCGTCCGCCTTGAGCAGTGCCCTTGAAATACCGTGTCTGATGGCACCAGCCTGGCCGGTAAACCCACCGCCGGATACGTTTGCCACTACATCGAACCTGCTCAGGGTTTCTGTCAATGCCAGCGGTTGGCGCACTATTACCTTTAATGTTTCCAATCCAAAATAGTCATCTATATTTCTACCGTTTATAGTTATGTTTCCTTCTCCAGGGTAGAGCCTGACTCTGGCAACAGCTTTCTTTCTTCTACCCGTTCCATAATATTGAACCTTAGGCACTCGATTTCCTCCTTTCTACAGCATTTCCTGCTATATATCCAAATTCAAAACTTCCGGCTGCTGTGCTTCATGGTTGTGCACGTCTCCGGCATATACCTTCAGCCTCTTGAGCATCTTCCTTCCCAGGCTATTGTGGGGGAGCATGCCCTTTACCGCATTATATATTACCATTTCAGGTTTTTCCGCCAACAACCTTCTGTAGGGCGTTTCCTTCAACCCGCCGGGATACATGGAATGACGTCTGTATACTTTTTGATCAAGTTTTTTTCCTGTAAGTACTACCTTTCCTGCGTTTAATACAATAACGAAGTCCCCTGTATCCACATGGGGAGTATATATCGGTTTATTTTTACCTCTAAGAATACTGGCTATCTGTGAAGCAAGTCTTCCTAGAGTTTTACCTTCGGCATCCACAACATACCATTTCCTTTTAACATCTTCAGCCTTCGCCATAAAGGATTTCATTCTTTTCCCTCCTTATCGGTGTAAATGTTCATGTATATTAAGATCCGGGGCTCTTGGATCTAGTTTACACTCCTTAATATTTTACTTTATTGTACATTTAGTGTCAATACTAATAGTAAACCTTAACAAGGAACAATCCCTTTGCCGGGACTGTCGGTCCGGCCAATGTCCTGTCCCTAGCCTTAAGCAATTGGGATATATTTTCCAATGGGCGCTTACCCATCCCGGTTTGCAGTACCGTGCCTACCATTATTCGCACCATATTGTACAGAAAACCGTTGCCCTTGAAGGTAAAGACTAACATGTCCTTTTGTAGCATGTCCTTTTGTAGCATATCCTTTTGTTTAGAAAGCTCCGCCCTGTAAATGTGCCGCACACAGTTTTCAACACTGCTGCCCGCCGCCTTAAAACAGGCGAAGTCATGGGTACCCTCCAATAGCTTTAAAGCCCCGGCCATGGCATCCAGGTCCAGATGTCTGGGCACATGATAACAATACCTTCTCATTATCGCCGTGGGGGTTTCCCCGTTATACACCTGGTATCTGTACTCCTTGGCCTTACAGCTAAACCGTGCATGAAAATCAAGGGGCATTTCCTGGGCATCCTTAATTACTATGTCACGCGGCAATACCGAATTTAAAGCAGCCGGGATTTTGGCTGTCGGTATGGATGTCCCTGTTAAGAAATTAGCCGTTTGACCCAGGGCGTGGACACCGCTGTCCGTCCTGCCCGAACCGTTAACCTTTACGGTTTCGCCTGTTATTTCTTCTATCGCTTCTTCGATAACCTGTTGGATGGACAGGCCGTTGGTCTGTCTCTGCCATCCTACATAATCAGTGCCGTCATATTCCATGGTTAGTTTTATGTTCCTCATACCCCTTACCTACCCAACACCCAAAAAATGTATTTCAAAGGCTTGCCCTAAAATAGCTGTCCCATATAACGCCTAAGATTATGACCAGCATAAAGATAGCGGCATAAAGATCTATTGCTTCAAACTTCAATACCTTCAGCCGGGTCCTGTTGACCCCGCCCCGGTAGCATCTGGCTTCCATTGCCATGGCCAGTTCGTCGGCCCTCCTGAAGGCGCTGATGAAAAGGGGTACCAACAGAGGAACCAGACTTTTTGCCCTTTTAAGCAGGTTGCCGCCGGTAAAATCTGCACCCCGGGCCATTTGTGCCTTCATAATCTTATCAGTCTCCTCCAACAGCGTGGGGATAAATCTTAAAGCAATGGTCATCATCATAGCCAGTTCATGGGCCGGAAACTTAAATGCCCTCAACGGGTTAAGAAGTTGTTCTATGCCGTCGGTCAGGGATATGGGCGACGTTGTCAGGGTTAGCAGTGATGTACCCAGCACCAGGAATATAAGCCTCAGGCCCATAAAACCTGCCTGTCTCAACCCCTCCTCCGTTATCGATACCGAGCCTATGGTATACACCACCGTCTCACCGGGGGTAAAGATAGCATTGATTACCACCGTGAGAATGAGGATAAACAACAGGGGCCGCAAACCTTTTAGCAGGTACTTAACGGGTACTCTGGATATCAGCGCCGGTATTATTATAAAGGCAGCCACAAAGATATAACCGGAAAAATTGCGGACAATGAATAGAATCACTATAAATACAAAGGTCAGTATTATCTTTGTCCTGGGATCCAGCCTATGTACCAGCGACTGTCCCGGGAAAAACTGGCCGATAGTTATATCCTTAATCATGGCCTTCGCCCCCTAGCACTTTTTTAAGCTCGGCTACTGCCTGTTCCACAGTAAATATCTCATTTGCAACGGGCAGTTTCTTTTCCCTGAGCCTGAGCATCAGCTTTGTTATCTGCGGTACATCAAGGCCAATGCCTTCCAATAACCGGGCCTTTGTAAATACCTCACTGGGCGTTCCTGATAGTGCTATGGCACCATGGTCCATTACAATGATCCTATCCACCAGCTTGGCTATATCCTCCATACTATGGGATACCAATATAATGGTCATATTGTACCTGTCATGGAGCATCTTAATCTGGTTCAGAATTTCGTTCTTACCCTTGGGATCCAGCCCCGCCGTAGGCTCATCCAAAATAAGTACCTGGGATTTCATTGCCAGCACACCGGCTATTGCTACCCTGCGTCGCTGGCCGCCGCTTAGTTCAAAGGGCGACTTATCCTTTACCTCTTCATAGGGCAGGCCCACAATCTCCACCGCTTCCTTAACCCTTGACCGTACCTCGGCTTCCCCCAGCCCGAGATTCATCGGGCCAAAGGCGATATCCTTAAAAACAGTCTCCTCAAATAACTGATGCTCGGGATACTGAAAAACCAATCCCACCCTTTGTCTTATCTTCTTTATATCCGTTGCTTTATCAAAAATATCAATATCGTCTATAAATACCGTTCCCGAAGTGGGCCTTAATAATCCATTAAAATGTTGGATCAGTGTGGACTTGCCCGAGCCTGTGTGACCTATCAAGCCAATAAACTCACCGTCCTGGATTTCAAGGTTTATGTCTTTTATGGCGGTATGCTCAAAGGGGCCACCCTGCATATAAATATGAGTCAAATTTTTCGTTTTTATGGGCATAATACACTCACCATTTCCTCAACGGTCAAAATATCTAAGGGTATTTCAAAGCCCTCCTTGTTTAACCTATAGGCCAATTCGGTTACCTGGGGCACATCCAAACCGATTTTCTTTATAAGCTCCACCTGTTTGAATACTTCCTTTGGCCTGCCCTGGAGCATTACCTTCCCCGATTCCATGACAAATACCCGATCGGCATCAACGGCCTCCTCCATGAAGTGAGTTATATGGATGATGGTAATATTCTCGGTTTTGTTGAGCCTCTTTATGGTATCCATTACTTCCTTCCTGCCAACGGGGTCCAGCATGGCAGTGGGCTCATCCAATATTATACATTCAGGCCGCATGGCAATAATCCCTGCAATAGCCACCCTCTGTTTTTGCCCGCCTGATAATAAATGGGGTGCAAAGGATGCATACTCGGACATATTTACAACCCTTAGGGCTTCGTCCACCCTCTCTCTTATTACCTTGGGTGGTATACCCAGGTTCTCCGGGCCAAAGGCCACATCCTCCTCCACAACGGTGGCCACCAGCTGATTGTCAGGGTTTTGGAATACCATACCGGCGGTCTGCCGTATTTCCCAGGTCAGTTTACCGTCCCGGGTATCCATACCTTTTACTATAACGGTTCCCCCCGTGGGGCTCAAGAGTGCATTGAGGTGCTTGGCCAGTGTCGACTTGCCAGAGCCGTTATGGCCGATGATGACTATGAATTCCCCTTTGTTTATGGCCAAGTTGATCTTATCCAGAGCAACAGCCTCTTCCTCGGTATTATACTTGTAAACCAAATTCGAGGTCCTTATAATTTCGTCCATACTCATACCTATCTCCCAAAATATACCCTATTAGCCTATACATATAAATTAACAAAAAGTTTATGGATAAAAATATGGATTAAGTAGAGTTGACTTGACGTAACAAAACTTAATCCTTACTTAATCCCTGTGAATTAACATATGGTTGTGTGATTATACCAGTTCCACTATCACAACTTCCGCAGCATCGCCTCGTCTTGGACCAAGCTTGAGTATTCTGGTATACCCTCCGTTTTTTTCTTTGTATTTTGGAGCAATATCTCTAAACAGCTTTTCAACGATAGGGTGTTTAACATCCTTTGTCCGTTCTATATAATCGCTTTTGCTCTCGCCCTTGTTTTTAAGTTCCTTAACATCATATAGATAAGACATGATCTTTCGCCTTGCATGAAGTTTCGACGGACTGTCATTAACAACTTCTATTGTAACGGTTTGACCCTTCTCGTTGTTTACCTCTTTCTTAAGCTTTACTACATTATCGCATTCCTTTTTCGCTATAGTAATAAGCTTTTCTGCGATGCTCCTTACTTCCTTGGCTCTGGCTTCGGTGGTTTGTATCTTTCCGTTCCAAAGAAGTGAGGTTACAAGATTTCTTAGTATGGCCTTTCTTTGGTCGCTTGGCCTGCCTAGTTTTCTATATCCTGCCATGATATATCCCTCCTTTGTCATTCCTCACTCTGTCTCAGGCTTAATCCCAATCCAGCCAATTTTTGGTTTACTTCGTCTAAGGACTTGCGCCCTAGATTTCGTACCTTCATCATATCTTCTTCAGTCTTTTGGATCAGTTCCTCAACAGTGTTTATACCGGCTCTCTTCAAGCAATTATACGAACGTACCGAGAGATCCAGTTCCTCTATGGTCATCTCCAGTACTTTTTCTTTCTTGTCTTCCTCTTTTTCTACCATTATTTCAACATCGTTAACGTGCTCAGTCAAATCAATGAAAAGCATCAAATGCTCATTTAAAATCTTGGCTCCCAAACTGGTTGCTTCATCAGGTTTTATGCTGCCGTTGGTCCATACCTCTAAGGTCAGCTTATCATAATCGGTAATCTGACCTACCCTTGTATTCTCAATAAAATAGTTAACACGCCTTATTGGAGTAAAAATTGAGTCCACCGGGATTATTCCTATGGGCTGTCCGGGTTTTTTATTCCTTTCAGCAGACACATAACCCCGTCCCTTTTCCACGGTTATCTCCATGTACAGCTTGCCATTACTGTCCAAGGTCGCAATTGTCAAATCAGGGTTTAAGATTTCAACATCACTGTCGGTTGTAATATCGGCGGCAGTAACTGTCCTTTCCCCTTCAACATCTATTACCAGCGTCTTTGGTTCGTCACCGTGGAGTTTCATGGATAATTCCTTCAGATTAAGGATAATATCAGGCACATCTTCTACCACCCCTGGTATGGTGGAAAACTCGTGGAGTACACCTTCGATTTTGACGGTGGTAACTGCAGCACCTGGTAGGGACGAAAGCAATATCCTCCTAAGGGAATTGCCCAGTGTGATCCCATATCCTCTCTCTAAGGGTTCTACAACGAACTTACCGTACCTGTTATCCTGGCTTAACTCAACACACTCAATTTTTGGCTTTTCAATTTCTATCACTCTTATAAACCCTCCTTATTACCATTTATTATCCCATGCAATATTTCCGAGGGCAACTGATTCTATATAAATAATTAAAATTACTTAGAATACAACTCTACTATTAAATGTTCTTCTATTGGTATGTCTATATCTTCCCTTGCAGGCAATGCAACTATCCTACCTTCAAAATTCTCAGGATTTACCTCCAACCACTTGGGCACAGCCTTCGAAGATTGTTCGATATTGTCCTTGAATTTTTCTATTGACCTGCTTTTTTCCTTTAGGGTTATCACATTACCCACGCCTACCAAGAAGGAAGGTATGTTCACCTTTTTCCCGTCCACCCGGATATGGCCATGGCGGACCATCTGCCTTGCTTCCGGCCTGGAACTGGCGAAGCCCAAACGAAATACAACATTGTCCAATCTTCTCTCCAACAACTGAAGCAAGTTTTCACCGGTAACGCCCTTCATCCTTTCGGCCATATCAAAATATTTTTCAAACTGGCTTTCCAGAATACCGTAGGTTCTCCTGGCTTTTTGCTTCTCCCTGAGCTGCAATCCATATTCAGAAACCTTTCTCCTGCTTTGGGTATGCTGTCCCGGCGGGGTGGCTCTCCTTGTTATTGCACACTTTTCAGTGTAACATCTATCCCCTTTAAGATAAAGTTTCATGCCTTCTCTTCTACATAATCTGCATACTGAACCTGTATACCTTGCCATCTCTTTACACCTCCATATCCATATCAGTTTATACTCTTCTGCGCTTAGGCGGTCTACAGCCGTTATGGGGAATAGGGGTTACGTCCTTAATAAGGCTTACTTCCAGCCCTGCAGCCTGCAGCGACCTTATGGCTGCTTCCCTGCCCGAACCCGGGCCCTTGACATATACTTCCACGGTCTTTAATCCGTGTTCCATAGCGGCCTTGGCAGCCGTTTCTGCAGCCATCTGTGCCGCAAAGGGTGTACTCTTTCTTGAACCTCTGAACCCAAGACCCCCAGAACTTGCCCATGACAGCGCATTGCCATTCACATCTGTAATAGTAACGATTGTATTGTTAAATGTTGAACGGATATGGGCTGCTCCACGTTCAATATTTTTCTTTTCTTTGCGTTTCCTTGACTTCCCAGCAGTTGGCCTAGCCATCTGACTCCCTCCTTATGCTTTATTTCTTCCTTTTTGCCCCTACTGTCTTTTTGGGGCCCTTTCTGGTCCTGGCATTTTGTTTGGTGCTCTGACCCCTTACGGGCAAGCCCCTTCTATGGCGAATGCCACGATAACAGCCAATTTCCATTAACCTCTTAATATTTAACGATACTTCCCTGCGAAGGTCGCCCTCCACCTTGACGTTCTTGTCTATATATTCCCTGAGTTTGCTTATTTCAGACTCGGTTAAATCCTTTACCCTAATATCGGGGTTTACCCCAGTTTCCTTTAATATCTTCTTTGAAGTGGACTGGCCTATACCAAATATATACGTTAAACCGATCTCCACCCTTTTTTCTCTTGGTAAATCTATACCAGCTATCCTAGCCATTAAATCTTTACACCTCCATCCAGGTATTAAAACATTTATATTAATTATTAACACAAGACTGGGTATATATTCCTTTAACCTTGCTTTTGCTTGTGTTTTGGATTCTCACAAATCACCATAACTTTTCCCTTGCGGCGAATAATCTTACACTTTTCACACATGGGTTTGACAGAAGTCCTTACTTTCATTATTATCCCTCCTTGATCACTTTCCTCGCCATGTAATCCTTCCACGGGTTAAATCATAAGGAGATAATTCCAAAGTTACCTTGTCGCCGGGTAATATCCTTATGAAGTTCATTCTTAGTTTTCCTGATATATGAGCCAGTATCCTGTGTCCGTTTTCCAGTTCTACTTGAAACATGGCATTTGGCAATGCCTCCACAACCGTACCCTCAACTTCTATAACATCTTGTTTGGACAAAACATTAAACCTCCTCACCAACCTGGATATTTTGCTTTCTAAGACAATCATCTATTAATCTTTTTATTGTTGAATTGCTCATTTGTCTGTTATTTTCCACCCCATTATCAAAACCTTCAACACATACAGGTAGTATATCCAAATGCTTTATTTTCTTTTTCTTTGGTTTTTCAAGCCTTCGCAATTCTCCATCACAAATCAAGACAAATTGATCATCAATAGCTTTCATCACCAGAAAATACCTGCCCTTGTCCCTGCCAGCCCTTGACCTTACTAATTGACCTGTTTTTACTTCCATAAAATCATCTACTCCTCCATAGTAAGTATTACCGGGTCGTGGTCGGTAATTGCAATGGTATGTTCATAATGGGCAGATAATTGATTATCCAGGGTGACTACCGTCCAGTTATCGTCTAATGTCCTTACTTCATATGTTCCCGCATTTATCATAGGTTCAATGGCTAATGTCATCCCAGACTGTAATCTCGGGCCCCTTCCAGGTCTGCCGAAGTTCGGTATCTGTGGATCTTCGTGCATGTTTTGGCCTATACCATGGCCAACATAATCCCTCACCACCGAGTAACCCCTTTCTTCAACATAAGTCTGGATGGCATGGGATATATCCGATAAACGGTTCCCCTGCCTGGCCTGCTTGATACCTGCAAAAAAACTCTCCTTTGTTACTTGAATCAAATCCCTTGCCTTTGCTGAAATACTGCCAACACCGAAAGTTTTCGCCGCATCAGCGTAATACCCATGGATCACGGCACCGATATCGATACTTATGATATCTCCCTCTTTAAGCTTTCTCGGACCGGGTATTCCATGGACAACTTCCTCGTTAATGGAAGCACAGATACTGGCCGGAAAACCGTTGTATCCCTTGAAGGCCGGTATTGCCCCTTGGGATGTTATATATGCCTGTGCCATATCATCCAATTCCTTTGTGGTTATCCCAGGCCTGATATGGTTTTCTAGCAGCCGGTGGGTCTGTGCAACAATCCTTCCCGCCTGTTTCATGTATTCCAGCTCTTTATCGGATTTCATTATAATCATCAGGCTTCGCTCCCTAGTACTTTGGTTATTTCGGCAAATACTTTATCAATGCCGGTTAAACCAATAACAGTAGCTAGTATACCCTTTTCCTTGTAATACTCTATTAAAGGTTTGGTCTCCTCTTCGTATACCTCCAAACGGCTCTTTATTACATCAACCCTGTCGTCTTCCCTTTGATATAAATGGCCATGGCATATATCGCATATACCCTCTTCTTTGGGAGGAACATCCTGTATATGATAAGTGGAGCTACAGTCCTTACAAAATCTTCTGCCCACCAATGTTTTAATTATCAATTCACCCGGAGCGGTAATATTAATTACCTTATCTATATCAATGGCCTTGCTCAAGGCCTCGGCCTGCTTAATGGTTCTTGGAAAACCATCGAGTAAAAATCCCTTTTCGCAGTCCTTTTCCTTCAGCCTTTCCATGACAATAGAAATTACCAGTTGGTCGGGCACTAACTGACCTTTATTTATATACTCCTTTGCCTCTAAGCCCAATTTTGTTTCATCAGCTATGGCCTTTCTGAATATATCACCGGTTGATATATGGGGGATCCCATATTTGGAAGAAATCAACCGTGCCTGGGTACCTTTTCCCACCCCTGGCGGGCCTAATAATATAATCTTCATTTTCTATATCCCTCTCGAATTATAATAATCTTTAAACGCGGTTCCCGTTATTTTAAAAATCCTTTGTAATGTCTCATCAGCATCTGGGACTCCAGCTGTTGCATGGTTTCCATGACGACACCCACTGTAATCAGTATGGCGGTACCGCCGAAATATAATTGCATACCCATGCCAGAAGTAGCCAGTATCGGCAACACCGCAATAGCTGCCAAAAATAGTGCCCCTGCCAAGGTCAACCTGTTGGATATCCGCATTAGGTAATCGGCAGTGGGTTTCCCTGGCCTGATCCCTGGTATAAAACCCCCGTACTGTTTCATATTATTTGAGATATCAATAGGATTAAAGGATATCTGTGTATAAAAATAGGTGAAGAATATTATTAATATTGCATACAGTACACCATACATCGGCTTATCAGAACCGAAGTAACGCATAAACCAAATAGTAAACCCGCTTTCCGGGAAGAACTGGGCTATGGTCTGTGGAAAAGCCAGTATTGATACCGCAAATATTATCGGGAGTACACCGGATTGGTTTACCTTCAGTGGAATATGGGTGCTCTGCCCGCCGTACATCTTTCTACCTACTACCCTTTTTGCATACTGTACCGGTATTCGCCTTTGCCCCCTATCAACGTATACAACGAATGCAACAGCGGCAATCATTAGTACTACAATAAGAGGTATGTTCCAACCAGACATTGCTCCTACCCTTACACGTTCAAACAATGAAAGAACAGCTACTGGGCCCCTGGCAACTATACCGGCGAAAATTAACATTGAGATACCATTGCCAATGCCCTTCTCCGTTACCTGTTCTCCCAGCCACATTAAAAATGCTGTACCTGCTGCCAAAGTAAGTGCTATCACGAAGTAAGAAAAGAAATTTTTTTCAATAACGGCTCCCCTTAGACCGTAGGTTATTCCAAGGGCTTGAACAAAGGCCAAGATTACGGTGAAATATCGGGTATACTGGGCTATCTTCTTTCTGCCCTCTTCACCTTCTTTAGCCAATTGTTCCAGTTTAGGAATTGCTACGGTAAGAAGGTTCATTATAATGGATGAATTAATATATGGTGTTATGCTCATTGCAAATATGGTAAAATTCCCGAAGGCACCACCGGATATTATGTCAAAAAACGCCAGTAAACCACCTTCTTCAACCATCCGCTGGATATATGACGCATCTATACCGGGTACCGGGATGAAGGACCCTACCCTAAATATCACCAGCATCATTACGGTAAATAATATTTTTTTCCTTAGGTCAGCAATCTTCCACGCATTTTTAAGGGTAGAAAACATTTATATCACCTCTACCTTTCCTCCAATGGCTTCTATCTTCTGTTTCGCTGATTCGCTGAATTTATGGGCCTTTACTGTCAACTTTTTGGTGATCTCACCGTTGCCAAGTATTTTTACACCATCCAGTACCTTTTTTACCAAACCCCTCTCCTTTAAAAGTTCAGGGGTTATCACGGCACCCTCTTCAAATATGTCTAATGAACCAATATTTATTTCGGCATATTCCTTGGCAAATATATTTGTGAAACCACGTTTAGGCAATCTTCTGCTTAAGGGCATCTGTCCGCCTTCAAAACCCGGCCTTACGCCGCCCCCACTTCTGGCTTTTTGTCCCTTGTTTCCTCTGCCAGCAGTTGTTCCGTTACCGGTGCCCTGCCCCCGTCCTTTACGTTTGGGACTTCTTACAGAACCGGCAGATGGTGTTAATTCATGTAATTTCACTAAACACACCTCCCTTTTCTATATTTCTTCAACTTTGACCAAATGACTTACTTTATTAATCATGCCCCTGATCTGCGGGGTATCTTCCTTTTCCACTACACTGTTAACCTTTTTTAATCCTAAAGCCTTTATCGTATCTATCTGTTTTTTAATAGATCCGATTGTACTGTGCTTTAATGTAATCCTTAGCTTAGACAACGCCTATACCTCCTTAACCTAACACTTCTTCAACGGACTTACCCCTTAACCGCGCCACCTCTTCTTTGGTCTTTAATTCCTTCAGCCCATTTATAGTCGCATTAACAACGTTCCTAGGATTATTGGAACCTAAGGACTTGGTCCTTATATCCCGAACGCCTGCCAATTCCAGTACCGCCCTTGCCGGTCCGCCGGCGATAACTCCTGTACCTTCCTGGGCCGGTTTGAGTAATACAGACCCGGATCCGAACTTGCCGATGGTTTCATGGGGTATAGTGGTTCCCACCAAAGGTACCTTTATCATATTCTTCTTTGCATCTTCTATACCCTTTCTTATAGCATCGGGTATTTCCGCTGCCTTTCCGGTACCGCAGCCTACATGGCCGTTTTCATCGCCCACAACTACCAATGCACTGAATCTGAAGTTTCTACCACCCTTTACAACCTTTGTAACACGTCTGATACTTACTACTCTTTCTTTAATATCAAGTACGGTAGCATCTATGCGCTCCATTTATTTCCCTCCTTTTGCTAAAAGTCTAATCCTGCCTCTCTCGCTCCGTCGGCCACCTCTTGAATTCTGCCGTGGTAAATATATCCTCCCCGGTCGAAAACCACGGTTTTGATTCCATTATCCAGTGCCCTCTGCGCTGCCAGCTTTCCTACGAGTTTTGCCGCAGCTTTGTTTCCTCTATGGCTAACTTCTTCTTTTATAGCAGGTTCTAAACTTGAGGCAGCTACCAGGGTTTTCCCCTCCATATCGTCAATTATCTGTACATATATATTGTTAAGGCTTCTGAAAACATTAAACCTTGGTCTTTGGGATGTGCCTATTATTTTCTTCCTAACCCTTTTGTGACGCATTTTTCTCAGCTTATTTTTGTCTTCCTTATTAATCACTGCCTGTTCACTCCTTCCTACTACTTACCTGTCTTGCCTTCTTTTCGTCGTATTACCTCGTCACTGTATTTTATGCCCTTGCCTTTATATGGCTCCGGCGGCCTTACGTCTCTAATATTTGCAGCAATCGCTCCCACCTTTTGCTTGTCAATACCCTTGACTATTATCTTGTTGGGCGCGGGTACCTCAAATTCTATGCCGTCTTCTTCTTCTACTTCTACGGGGTGGGAATATCCGATGGTCAAAACCAGTTTTTTGCCCTGTTTTTGTACTCTATATCCAACACCGTTTAATTCCAAAGTCTTTTGGTATCCCTCGGTAACGCCGATTATCATGTTGTTAATCAGTGACCTTGTCAGGCCATGCAATGATCTGTGGACTCTATTATCAGTAGGACGTTGAACAAATAGTTGCTTATCTTCTAGTTTTATCTTCATATCCTTGTGAATCTGTTGTGCCAACTCGCCCTTGGGTCCCTTCACCACTATGTTGTTACCATCTATCTTTACATCAACGTTATCTGAAATCTGTATTGGCAATTTACCTATCCTGGACACAATAACACCTCCTACTCATAGTACTACCAGATATAGCACAGTACCTCTCCGCCAACACCAAGCTGTCTTGCTTTTTTATCCGTCATAATCCCCTTAGAGGTGGATAAAATAGCTATCCCCAGCCCTCCGAGAACCTTTGGTATTTCGTCCTTCTTTGCATAAACCCTTAAACCGGGTTTGCTTATCCTCTTCAAGCCTGAAATAACCCTTTCTTTGTTATTTCCATACTTAAGTGTCAGCTTAATAACTCCCTGTTTATCATCTGGAATTACTTCATAACCCTTAATATATCCTTCATTATATAATATAGCGGCTACTTCCTTTTTTATATTTGAAGCAGGCACTTCAACTACCCCATGCTTAACGGTCAGTGCATTCCTAATTCTTGTAAGCATATCGGCAATAGGATCAGTCATAACCATCAGTTTCTACCTCCTTCCATACTCTTAAGCGTTACCAGCTGGCTTTTTTTACACCGGGTATCTGTCCCTTATATGCCAGTTCCCTGAAACATATCCGGCATACGCCAAATTTGCGCAAATATGCATGTGGTCTACCACACAGCTTACATCTATTATAGGACCTGGTTGAAAATTTCGGCGTTCTTTTTTGCTTATTGACCAAAGCCTTTTTTGCCACCTTTTTCCCTCCTTTGTGTTACTGATTAAATGGCATGCCCATCAAAGCTAACAGTTCCCTTGCCTCTTCGTCAGTTTTTGCAGATGTAACAAATATTATATCCATTCCCCTGATCTTATCAATCTTGTCGTAGTTTATTTCCGGGAAAATCAATTGTTCCCTTATTCCCAAGCTGTAGTTTCCCCTTCCGTCAAAGGACTTAGGAGAAACACCCCTGAAGTCGCGGACTCTGGGTAATGCAACGTTTATCAGTTTGTCTGCAAATTCGTACATTCTGTTACTTCGCAGGGTAACCTTGGTACCAACGGACATCCCCTCTCTTACCTTAAAGGCGGCCACGGATTTCTTTGCCTTGGTAACTACCGGTTTTTGACCAGAAATCTGGGTTAAATCATTAACAGCCGCTTCCAATACCTTAGGGTTATCCTTGGCTTCGCCTACACCCATGTTAATTACAATTTTTTCAAGTTTTGGCACTTGAAAGACATTCTTGTATCCGAATTTCTCCATAAGTGCAGGTACTATTTCCTTTATATATTTCTCTTTTAACCTGGCCATAGTCATCTACCTCCTTACAGTAAAGCTCATCAACTAAAAGTTTCTCCACATTTTTGGCAAACCCTGATCCTGGTTTTGTCCTCCAGTATCTTCATCTTTTTCCTGGTAGCTTTACCGCACTTATTGCATACTAACATTACCTTCGAGCTATAAATTGGTCCTTCTTTATGAATAATGCCACCCTGTTGGTTTCTGCCCCTGGGTTTTTGATGCATTGTTTGTATATTAATACCCTCAACTATTACCTTTCCTTCTTTGGGCAATACTTCAAGGACCTTGCCTTTCTTAGCTTTATCTTTGCCTGAAATAACAACAACGGTATCACCTTTTTTAACATGAACCTTGTTTTTTGTCATTGCCATTATAGCCACCTCCTCTATAACACCTCAGGTGCTAAAGAAATAATACGCATAAAATCCTTTTCCCTTAATTCCCTTGCCACGGGTCCAAAAATACGGGTACCCCTGGGTTGTTTTTGGTCATTTATAATAACAGCTGCGTTTTCGTCAAACTTTATCAGGGATCCATCGTTTCTTCTGATTCCCTTACTGGTTCTAACAATAACTGCCTTAACGATATCACCTTTTTTAACAACACCGCCAGGCGTTGCACTTTTAACCGAAGCAACAATTATGTCACCTATATTGCCGAATTGTCTTCTTGAACCGCCTAATACCCTGATGCACATAATCTCTTTTGCTCCGGTATTATCAGCTACTTTAAGTCGTGATTGCTGCTGTATCATTGTTTACCCTCCTTCCGGCATGGTGCTATTATTCAGCCTTCTTAATTATTTCCACCAGTCTCCATCTTTTATCTTTGCTTAGGGGTCTTGTTTCCATAACCTTGACCCTGTCGCCAACCCGGCAAGAATTGTCTTTATCATGGGCTTTTAGCTTTATCGTTTTCTTTATGGTCTTTTTGTACAGCTTATGCTTAACCCGGGTTTCTATTGCTACAACAATTGTCTTATCCATTTTATCACTAACAACGGTACCTATCCGTACCTTACGATTTCCTCTTTGCACCATCAATACCAGCCTCCTTCCATACTATTAGGACTAAGTTCTATCTATGAATCATCGTTCTCGCCTACCCAGCGTCCGGTCATCCTTTGTTATTCTTGCCGGTCATTATACCTCAGCAGACTTAAGTTCCCTTTCCCGCATGATGGTCTTTACCCGTGCAATTGACTTTTTTACTTCCCTGATCCTTGAAGGATTCTCCAATTGCCCGGTAGCTAACTGAAATCTCAAATTAAACAATTCACCCTTTAGTTCACTTAACTTTTCTTCTAATTCCAAACTAGACATCTCTCTGATCTTACTGGATTTCATTAACTTCACCACCCATTCCGTCCGTCTGCTCCCGTGAAACAAACTTGCACTTCAACGGCAGCTTGTGGGATGCAAGCCTTAATGCTTCCCTGGCTGTTTCCTCCGATACACCGGCGATTTCAAACATAATCCTGCCGGGTTTTACCACGGCTACCCAATATTCCGGCGATCCCTTACCGCTACCCATACGGGTTTCAGCAGGTTTCTTAGTCACTGGTTTGTCAGGGAATATTTTAATCCAAACCTTGCCTCCCCTTTTTATATATCTGGTCATTGCCACACGGGCTGATTCTATTTGATTGCTGGTCACCCAGGCAGGTTCTACTGCCTGAAGGCCATATTCGCCATAACTTATTACGTTTCCTCTGGTAGCTGCACCCTTCATTCGACCCCGATGCACCCTACGTCGTTTTGTCCTTTTCGGCATCAACATATCTATTTTCCTCCTTCCGCAACTACTCTACCTTTAGCCTTTGGAAGAACCTCCCCTTTATATATCCAAACCTTGACACCTATTCTTCCATAAGTGGTATGAGCCTCTGCAAATCCATAGTCTATATCAGCTCTAAGTGTTTGCAGCGGGATAGTACCCTCGTGGTATCCCTCTGTCCTGGCCATTTCTGCTCCACCTAATCTGCCTGAACATAAGGTCTTTATGCCCTTGGCGCCTGCCTTCATCGTCCTGCCCATCGCCTGTTTCATAGCACGCCTAAAGGATATTCGTTTTTCCAGTTGCGCTGCAATGTTCTCAGCCACCAGTTGGGCATCTAGTTCGGGTACCTTTACCTCAACAATGTTTATTAATACATTTTTTTCACTTAACTTTTCAAGGTCCTTCTTAAGACTGTCTACCCCTGCGCCACCTTTACCAATAACAATACCCGGTTTTGCAGTATATATATTAATCTTAACCTTGTTTGCTGCCCTTTCTATCTCTATTTTGGAAATACCGGCATCAAATAACCTTTTTTTAATATATTTTCTCAGCTTAACATCTTCCAACAATGTGCCGGCAAAATCTTTATCATTAGCAAACCACTTTGCGTCCCAATCCTTAATCACGCCAACACGTAATCCATGCGGATGAACCTTTTGTCCCACTAATATCCCTCCTTATCATTTAACCCTGTCCAGAATTACTGTTATATGGCTGGTCCTTTTCCTTATCCTAGACGCTCTGCCCTGAGCCCTGGGTCTATATCTCTTTAAAGTCGGGCCCTGGTTTGCGTAAACTTCAGCTATATATAATTCTTCCGGGTCCATATCCAGGTTGTTTTGTGCATTGGCAACGGCGGAGTTTACTACCTTTTCCAAAACTTCCGATGCCGCCTTTGGTGTGTTCCTTATTATGGCTAAGGCTTCACCTACCCTTTTGCCTCTTATTAAATCTATAACTATCTTAACCTTTCGGGATGAGATTCTTACATAGCGGGCAATAGCCTTCGGCCGTTTGTCCTTCTGCTCGTTTCTTTTAAGTGCCTTTTCCCTTTGTCTTGTAGCCACAATTCTTTCCTCCTTCCCAAACTACTTGAGTGCTGTGGAACGTTCGGTATGGGCACCGTGTCCCCTAAAAGTCCTAGTTGGCGCAAATTCACCAAGTTTATGCCCTACCATATCTTCAGTTATATAAACAGGTACATGCTTTCGTCCGTCATGTACAGCCAGTGTATGACCTACCATTTCAGGAAATATTGTCGATCGCCTGGACCATGTCTTTATTACCTTTTTTTGTCCGGACTCGTTCATTTCTTCTATCTTCTTCATCAAGCTGGGCTCAACATACGGTCCCTTTTTTACCGATCTGCTCATATATGACAGCCTCCCTTCGCCTGTATTATTAAAAATTAAGATCGCCCAATTATTTCTTGTGTCTGCTCTTGATAATAAACTTATCGGATGCCTTGTTTTTCTTCCTGGTTTTATATCCCAGCGTGGGCTTACCCCAGGGTGTAACCGGGCTCTTTCTGCCTATAGGCGACCTGCCCTCGCCACCGCCATGGGGATGGTCGTTCGGATTCATTACCGAACCCCTCACCGTTGGCCTAATACCCATATGACGTTTTCTTCCGGCCTTGCCTACGGAAACTATTTCGTTTTCAATATTGCCCACTTGACCGATGGTAGCCCTGCATTCAATCCTAACCATTCTTACTTCACCGGATGGAAGCTTAATCTGGGCATATTTGCCTTCCTTCGCCATCAATTGTGCAGAATTTCCGGCAGACCTGACCAATTGTCCTCCCCTACCGGCATACAACTCAATATTGTGAATTTCGGTACCTTCGGGTATATTTTTCAAAGGCAGGGCATTACCGATTTTTATATCAGCGGATGGTCCCGACTCTACTACATCGCCCACCTTCAATCCCAGTGGTGCTATTATATACCGTTTTTCACCGTCTGCATAGTTTAGCAATGCGATGTTAGCTGTTCTATTGGGATCATATTCCAGAGACGCTACCTTTGCCGGGATACCGTCCTTATCCCTTTTAAAATCTATTATCCTATATTTTCTCTTATTACCACCGCCTCTATGGCGCACTGTTATCCTACCGTTTACGTTTCGTCCGCCGGCATTACCCAGGGTAGTAACCAGGGATTTTTCTGGTTCTTTTTTTGTAAGCTCGGAAAAATCCGGAACAGTCATAAATCTCCTTGCAGGAGAAGTGGGTTTATATTTTTTGACTGCCATTTCTGTCCCTCCTTATAAATACTATAACAGCTACCCTATTTTAGTATTCTATAGTCCTTCAAAGAATTCTATGGGCTTGCTGCCCTCAACTAATTTTACAATGGCCTTCTTTCGCTCAGGCCTTCTCCCGATATGGGCTCCCATACGCTTTAGTTTTCCGGTTTGTCTTAATGTATTAACTGACTCCACTTTTACACCGAATATTTTTTCCACTGCGTTTTTTATCTCAGTCTTGTTGGAGTTTATATCTACAATAAAGGTATACTTTCTGTCTGCGATTTGGTCGTAGCTTTTTTCTGTCAAAACCGGCCTTATAATTACATCATGAGGATCCCGCATTATACGTACACCTCCTCTACCTTTTGAACAGCATCTTTTGTGATAATGAATTTCTGGCAATTCACGATGTCATACACATTCAGTGTATTGGTATATATCAGCTTTAAACCGGGTATGTTTCCGGCCGCCCTTCTCACCGTTTCGTCCCTTTCATCCAATACCACCAAGGCCTTTCCAGTGGCCTTAAGATTTTCCAGCACCTTAACCATTTCCTTGGTCTTGGGCTGATCAAGTTTTAACTCATCAACCACTATAAGGTCATTATCCTGTACCTTTGAGCTCAAAGCGCTTTTAAGGGCCAACCTTTTTATTTTTTTAGGCACGGTAAAACTATAGTCCCTTGGTTTTGGTGCAAAGATTACTCCACCCTTTGTCCATAGGGGTGATCTTATGGACCCGTGGCGTGCCCTGCCGGTACCCTTTTGTCGCCAGGGTTTTCTGCCCCCGCCGCTAACTTCACTCCTTGTTTTAGCGGATTGGGTACCCTGCCGTTTATTGGCCAACTGCATTTTGATAACCTGGTGTACGGCCGCCTCATTGACCTTCACTCCGAAGATATCATCCTTTAATTCTATATCTCCAACCTGCTTTCCTTCTATGTTATAAACAGCTACCTTAGGCATAGCCATTCCTCCCTTCTGCCGTAAAATAACTTTACTTTTTATTTTTTACCGTATCTTTGACTATTACTTTACTTCCCCTTGGGCCGGGTATTCCACCTTTAACCAGCAAGAGATTTTTTTCAGGGTATACTTTAATTACTTCAAGATTTTTTATTACTACATTTTCTCCACCCAGGTGCCCCGGTAGTCTTTTGGTTTTGAACACCCTTGATGGGCTGGAACCCGCACTCAATGATCCCGGGCCTCGGTGGTACCTGGAGCCGTGGGTCACAGGTCCCCTATGTTGATTCCATCTTTTGATTACACCTGCATAACCTTTGCCCTTGGAAATCCCACTGACATCTACCCTGTCTCCGATCTCAAATACATCAACATTTATCTGTTGCCCTACTTCATAGTCGTCGATGTTATCAAACTTGAATTCCTTTAAAAACCGCTTGTAAGCAACATTGGCCTTGTCAAAGTGACCCTTCAAAGGTTTGTTTACCAATTTTTCCCTCTTATCGTCAAAACCTATCTGAACCGCATTATAACCGTCCTTTTCCATAGTCTTTTTCTGCACTACAAAACAAGGACCGGCCTGTATAACAGTAACAGGTATTACTTCACCTGCTTCCGTAAAAACCTGGGTCATCCCAACTTTCTTACCTATTATTCCCTTTTTCATAGCTGCCACCTCCCTAACTTGTTTCAAAGCAACTGTCGGTTAACCTTTTAAACCTATAGTTTAATCTCTATATCCACCCCTGCCGGCAAATCCAACCGCATTAAAGCATCCACTGTTTTAGGGGTAGGAACCAGTATATCTATTAGTCTTTTATGGGTACGCATCTCAAATTGTTCCCTAGAGTCCTTGTATTTGTGGGGAGCTCTTAGTATGGTAATTACATTCTTTTCAGTAGGCAGCGGTATCGGTCCCGATACCTTGGCCCCCGTCCTTTTGGCAGTATCTACTATCTTTTCTGCCGACTGGTCTAAAACACTGTGGTCATAAGCCTTTAACTTAATTCTGATCTTTTGGCTTGACATTAAATTCCCTCCTTAATTATCGCACGTAAATAGATCCCTCTTGCAGGGCAAGATAAAACCTAATTTCCTGAAACGTACGACATTGGCTTACTGTACACTTACCCGTGTGTGCCTTATTTTTTTTAAAATTCGTACAGCTTACCCGTCGCCCGATTATTAACGGACATTGTCAGTAAAAATTACCCGGCCATGCCGGCAACCTTTTACATCATCCCATGTCAAATATCACAACTATTTTATTTTATAATAAATCAAATGTAAAATCAATACATTTATTTTATAGTATAAATACAAGACAAAAGAAGTGAGGACCCGGTCCTACTTCTTCATGTCTTATAATTTAGCCTTTTGATCTATACTATTCGATTATTTTAGATACAGCACCTGCGCCAACGGTTCGTCCGCCTTCCCTGATAGCGAACCTTAATCCTTCTTCTATCGCTATGGGGGTTATCAGCTTAATGGTCATGGTAATGTTATCTCCGGGCATTACCATCTCTACGCCTTCCGGCAGCTCGATTACACCGGTAACGTCCGTTGTCCTAAAGTAAAACTGTGGCCTGTATCCCTGGAAGAAAGGTGTATGCCTTCCACCTTCTTCTTTCGTCAGTACGTATACCTGGGCTTCAAAATGGGTGTGGGGTTTTATGCTGCCCGGTTTAGCCAGTACCTGGCCCCTTTCTATTTCGTTCCTTTGTACGCCCCTTAGCAGTACCCCTATATTATCACCAGCTTCTGCCTGATCCAATAGTTTCCTGAACATTTCAACACCGGTTACTACTACCTTGCGGGTCTCATCGGTCATTCCCACTATTTCCACTTCGTCGGATACCTTTATTGTACCCCTTTCTACCCTACCTGTTGCCACTGTACCACGGCCGGTTATCGAGAAAACGTCTTCCACAGGCATCAAGAAAGGTTTGTCGGTTTCTCGTTCAGGAGTCGGTATATAGCTGTCTACCGCTTCCATCAATTTGTGGATACTGGAGCAGTGTTCACAGTCTTGTGCACCACAACCACATTCTAAGGCCTTTAGTGCAGAACCCGCTATTATGGGTATTTCATCCCCGGGGAATTCATATTCACTTAGCAGTTCCCTGACTTCCATTTCTACCAATTCCAATAGCTCAGGGTCATCTACCATGTCTGTCTTGTTTAAGAATACTATTATATACGGTACCCCTACCTGCCTGGCCAGCAGTATATGCTCCCTGGTCTGGGGCATGGGACCGTCGGCTGCCGATACCACCAGGATGGAACCGTCCATCTGGGCTGCACCGGTTATCATGTTCTTTACATAGTCGGCATGGCCCGGACAGTCAACATGGGCATAGTGCCTTGTTTCTGTCTCGTATTCCACGTGGGATGTGTTTATCGTTATGCCCCTTTCCTTTTCTTCCGGTGCCTTGTCTATTTCGTCATATTTCGTGGCATTTGCCCGTCCTGCCTTCGCTAGTATCGTCGTTATCGCTGCTGTCAATGTCGTCTTACCATGGTCAACGTGCCCTATTGTACCTATGTTTACGTGGGGTTTCGTCCTTTCGTATTTTGCCTTTGCCATTTTATTTATATCCTCCTTAATAATAATTTTTACTATTTTATTATTATTTTTTCAGTAATACCCTTGGGTACTTCTTCATAATGGGAGAACTGCATGGTATATGTGCCCCTACCCTGGGTTTTTGAACGCAAATCAGTAGCATATCCGAACATCTCGGCTAGGGGTACAAATCCTCTTATAACCTGGGCTCCCGCCCTTATTTCCATTCCTTCTATTCTGCCCCTTCGGGAATTTATATCGCCCATAACATCGCCCATGTATTCCTCGGGCACCACCACTTCTACTTTCATAACCGGTTCCAACAGTACAGGGTTTGCCTTTTTCATAGCTTCCTTAAACCCTATCGAACCCGCTATTTTAAAGGCCATTTCAGAGGAATCCACTTCATGATATGATCCATCCACCAGCTTCACCCTTACGTCTATCACCTTGTAGCCGCCCAGCACACCATTCTCCATGGCTTCCCTTATACCGGCATCCACAGCTGGGATATATTCTTTGGGTATAACCCCTCCCACAATCCTGTCCTCGAATTCGTATCCCGTCCCAGGCTCAGCAGGCTCCACTTCCAGCCAAACATGGCCGTACTGGCCCCTGCCGCCGGATTGGCGTACAAACTTTCCTTCGGCCTTGACCGGCTTGCGTATGGTTTCCTTATAGGCCACCTGCTGCTTGCCGACATTGGCTTCTACATTAAATTCCCTGAGCATCCTATCAACTATTATTTCCAGATGTAACTCGCCCATACCTGAAATTATTGTCTGACCTGTTTCCTGGTCGGTATAGGTCTTAAAGGTGGGGTCTTCCTCCGAGAGCTTGGCAAGGGCAATGCCCATCTTCTCCTGGCCGGCCTTTGTTTTTGGTTCTATTGCCACCGATATTACCGGTTCGGGAAATTCCATGGACTCCAGGATTATAGGTTTGCTATCATCACACAGGGTATCGCCGGTGGCGGTATTCTTAAGGCCGACTACGGCTGCTATATCACCGCTGTATACCTCTTGTATCTCTTGCCTGTGGTTGGCATGCATCTGAAGAAGCCTTCCTATTCTTTCCCTTTTGTCCTTGGTGGAATTATAAACATAAGAACCTGTTTTTAATACCCCCGAATATACCCTTATGAAAGCAAGCCTGCCCACATAAGGATCTGTCATTATTTTAAAGGCCAGTGCAGAAAAGGCTTCATCGTCACTGGATACCCTTTCATCTTCTTCTTCGGTATCGGGTATTATGCCCCTAATATGGGGGACATCCAAGGGCGATGGCATAAAATCCACTATGGCATCCAACAGCGGCTGCACACCCTTATTCTTGTATGCGGTTCCGCATAGTACTGGTATGACCTTAACCGCTATGGTAGCCTTTCTCAGAGCAGATATTATCTCCTCTTCAGTAAGGGGCTGCCCTTCCAGGTATTTCATCATCAGTTCGTCGTCTTGTTCAGCAACAGTTTCAATCAATTTTGTTCGGTATTCTTCAGCTAATTCCTTCATATCTTCAGGAATTTCAGTTTCAATACTGCAAGTTCCTAAGTCGTCTTCGTATATTCTAGCTTTATTGGTAATTAGATTAATAATACCCTTAAAGCTTTCTTCACTGCCTATGGGCAGCTGTATAGGAACGGCATTAGCCTTTAACCTGTCTCTAAGCATGTTTACAACATTAAAGAAATCGGCACCTATTATGTCCATCTTATTAATAAATGCCAATCGGGGTACACCATACTTATCCGCCTGTCTCCAGACGGTTTCTGACTGAGGCTCAACTCCGCCTTTAGCGCAAAATACTGCTACTGAACCATCGAGAACTCGAAGGGAGCGTTCTACTTCAACCGTGAAATCAACGTGCCCTGGCGTGTCTATAATATTAATCCTGTGGCCATTCCATTGAGCTGTTGTAGCGGCAGAAGTAATAGTAATGCCACGTTCCTGTTCCTGCTGCATCCAGTCCATTGTAGCTGAGCCTTCATGGGTCTCTCCTAATTTGTGAATCCTGCCTGCGTAGAACAATATACGTTCGGTAGTGGTTGTCTTCCCGGCATCTATATGAGCCATTATTCCAATGTTGCGAGTTTTTTCAATGGGAAATTGCCTAGGCACCAATACTCCTCCTTTCAAACAAATTAATAAGTTCTCAAATTCAGTATTGAAAACAAGAATTAGATATTACCACCTATAATGAGCAAATGCCTTATTGGCCTCAGCCATCTTATGGGTATCTTCCCGTTTTTTAACGCTTAAGCCCGTATTATTGGCTGCATCCATAATTTCTGCAGCAAGTCTGGCGCTCATGGTCCTTTCGCCTCTGTTCTTTGAATAGGCAACCAGCCAGCGCAAACCTAAAGCTTGACGTCTTTCCGGTCTTATCTCAACAGGTACCTGGTAAGTAGCGCCACCCACCCTTCGGGCCTTTACTTCCAATACCGGCATTATATTGTTAAGGGCCTGTTCAAAGACCTCCACAGGGTCCTTACCGGTTTTTTCTTTTACTATATCAAAGGCATCATAGCATATCTTTTGCGCAACACCCTTTTTGCCATCCAGCATAATCTGATTGATTAACTTGGTCACTACCTTATTGCCGTATATGGGGTCGGCAAGCACATCCCTTTTGGGAACATGACCTTTTCTTGGCATCCTTTTCCCTCCTTATTTGACAGTCTCACATGGATATCTCAATTATTCTACTTCTTTGGCCTTTTAGCACCGTATTTAGACCTTGCCTGTTTTCTATCGGCAACTCCACCGGTATCCAAGGCTCCCCTAACTATATGGTACCTAACACCTGGCAGGTCCTTAACCCTTCCACCTCTGATCAGAACCACCGAGTGTTCCTGTAAATTGTGACCTATACCTGGTATATATGCTGTAACTTCCATACCATTAGTCAATCTAACCCTGGCTATTTTCCTCAAGGCAGAGTTTGGTTTCTTTGGGGTGGTAGTTTTAACGGCTGTACAAACTCCTCTTTTCTGTGGACATTCCTTTAATGCGGGAGAATCGGATTTTTGTATTACTTGTTTTCTACCTTTCCTTATCAGTTGACTTATTGTTGGCATCCCTACACCTCCTTCCTAATGCCGTAAGCTATACCAAAGATACAATAACGAATGGGTTTTTACATAATAGCGGCCTATTTCAGGATAACCGCCGATGCGGCCCCTACCTGAATCCCGCACATGGCACCTAATTCTTCCATCGTATCTACATATTCAACATCTACCGAATGTGCATCGGTTGCAGCCTTTATCTTTTTAATAATAAAATCATCTGCATCCCTGGCAATAATGACCATTTTGGCCTTTCCATTTTCAACAGCCTTTATCACCTGCTTTGTACCTACTACCCTGTTAGATGATTTTATTATTTCCTTTAGCATTTCCAACCCCCCATCCTTCATAGGTAGTTAATTGCACACTAAAGTATTTTATCACCATACAAAAACTATGTCAATAATGTTTAGAGGAAATCAGGAGGTAGGGATGTTTCCCGATTTCCTCATACACAGCAACCTCTACTGATTTTCAACGCCTGCATCCTGGACGCTGTCTTCTGTCTCAATGGCTATGTTTTTATACCTGCTCATGCCAGTACCCGCCGGTATGAGCTTCCCTATGATTACGTTTTCCTTCAAACCCACCAAGGGATCGGTTTTACCCTTAATCGCCGCTTCGGTGAGCACCCTGGTGGTTTCTTGGAAGGAGGCTGCCGACAGGAATGAATCGGTTGCTAAGGAGGCCTTGGTAATCCCAAGAAGAGCCCTCTTTGCCTCAGCCGGCTTGCCACCGTTTCTTATCGTTTCCTCGTTCTCCTCCTCAAACTTAAATATATCTATAAGGCCTCCGGGTAGTAAGGCGGTATCCCCGGCATCCTCTATCTTAACCTTCCTAAGCATTTGTCTGATTATTATTTCTATATGCTTGTCGTTAATATCAACGCCCTGAAGTCGGTAAACCTTTTGCACCTCCTGCAGAAGGTACATCTGTACACCGTTAACACCCTTGATTTTCAATATATCATGGGGATTAATAGAGCCTTCGGTGAGCTCGTCCCCGGCTTCTATCGTCTGGCCGTTTTCCACCTTCAGCCTGGACCCGTAGGGTATGAGATAGGTTTTGGTTTCGCCGTCTTCATTGGTCACCGTTACTTCTCTTTTCTTTTTGCTGTCGCTTATCTTTACCACACCTGCAGTCTCTGAGATTATGGCCAGGCCCTTGGGTTTTCTGGCCTCAAATAATTCCTCCACCCTGGGCAGACCCTGGGTTATGTCATCACCGGCCACACCACCGGTGTGGAAGGTTCTCATGGTAAGCTGCGTACCCGGTTCGCCTATGGATTGGGCGGCAATGATGCCAACGGCTTCGCCTATATTAACAAGTCCGCCGGTGGCTAGGTTTGTACCATAGCATTTGGAACAAACCCCGTATTCCGATCTACAGGTAAGTACTGATCTTATTTTTACCTTTTTTATATTGGCTTTTTCGATAGCCCTTGCCGCTTCAGCGGTTATTTCTTCATTTAGCTTTACTATAACGCTGCCGGTTTCAGGATCTACGATATCCTCTGCTGCATATCTTCCTATTATTCTATCGGACAAGCTTTCTATTGCCTCATTGCCTTCTTTGATCTCAGCCACCTCTACACCCTTTACCGACTGGCCCCTTTTCTCAAAGCAATCATGTTCCCTTACAATTACGTCCTGACTAACATCCACCAGCCTTCTGGTAAGATAACCCGAGTCGGCTGTCCTCAATGCCGTATCAGCCAACCCTTTCCTGGCGCCATGGGTGGAAATGAAAAACTCCAAAACTGTCAGGCCTTCTCGGAAATTGGCCCTTATAGGCAATTCTATTATTTTACCCGACGGATTTGCCATTAACCCTCGCATGCCCGCCAGCTGCCTTATCTGGTTTATACTGCCCCTGGCCCCGGAATTGGCCATCATATAAATGGGGTTGAATTCATCCAATACATCCATCAAGGCCTTGGTCACCTGTTCGGTGGTTTCGTTCCAGGTATTTATTACCCTTTCATACCTTTCATCGTCTGAAATAAGCCCTCGCCTATATAACTTGGACACCCTGGCAACTTCTTGATCGGCCTTTTCAAGGAGTTCCTTCTTTTCCTTAGGTATCACAATGTCCGAAACACCCACAGTAATAGCACCCTTAGTGGAGTATTCAAAACCTAGTCTCTTAATCTCGTCAAGAACTATGGCAGTTTTGGTGGAACCATGCTTTTTATAGCATCTGTCAACGATTTCGCCCAGCATTTTCTTGTCCACCAGAGTATTGAGTTCATAATCCAGCATATTGTCTGGATTGCTTCTATCCACAAAACCCAAATCCTGTGGAATGGCCTCGTTGAATATCACCCTGCCCGGTGTAGTCTTGATCATCTTGGTATATTTCACTCCATCAATTTCCTTGGCAACCCTGACATTTATCAGGGCATGGAGTCCCACCACACCGGTCTGATATGCCATCAAGACCTCGTCATTACTGGAAAAGAACTTTCCTTCGCCCTTGTCTCCCTTTTTTTCAATGGTCAGATAATAGCTACCAATAACCATATCCTGGGTAGGACTGACAACCGGCCTGCCGTCCTGGGGTTTGAGAATATTGTTTGCGGATAGCATTAAAAACCTGGCCTCTGCCTGTGCCTCCACAGACAGGGGAACATGTACCGCCATCTGGTCACCGTCAAAGTCGGCATTGTATGCCGTGCAAACAAGGGGATGTATCTTAAGGGCCCTGCCTTCCACCAGTACCGGTTCGAAGGCTTGAATCCCCAACCTGTGCAGAGTGGGTGCCCTGTTTAGCAGTACGGGGTGTTCCTTGATCACATCCTCCAGTACGTCCCAAACCTCTGGTTTTACCCTCTCAACCATTCTCTTTGCACTCTTTATATTATGGGCATAGTTCTCTTCAACCAGTTTCTTCATAACAAAGGGTTTAAACAGTTCCAGGGCCATCTCCTTTGGCAGGCCGCATTGGAACAACTTCAGTTCCGGACCTACCACTATAACAGAACGTCCGGAATAATCGACCCTTTTACCCAACAGGTTTTGTCTGAACCTACCCTGTTTTCCCTTTAACATATCGCTGAGGGATTTTAAGGGACGATTGCCCGGCCCGGTTACAGGTCGACCCCTCCTACCGTTATCTATTAAAGCATCAACGGCTTCCTGGAGCATTCGCTTTTCATTCCGGACGATAATATCCGGTGCCCCCAGATCCAATAACCGCTTGAGCCTGTTATTCCTATTAATTACCCTTCGATATAGGTCATTCAAGTCAGAGGTGGCAAACCGGCCACCGTCCAGTTGCACCATGGGCCTAAGTTCCGGCGGAATAACCGGTATTACCTCAAGGATCATCCATTCCGGTCTGTTGCCGGATTTCCTGAAGGCTTCCACCACTTCCAGCCGTTTCACCGTCCTGATCCTCTTTTGGCCAGTGGTATCCTTAAGCTCTTTCCTTAACTCTCTGGCGGTTTCCTCTAAGTCGATTTTTTCCAGCAATTCCTTAATTGCCTCCGCCCCCATTGATGCCTTGAACCTTGTACCGTACTTGTCATAGTTTTCCTTAAACTCCTTCTCATTGAGGAGCTGTTTCTGTGTCAATGGTGTATCACCAGCATCGATTACTATATATGAAGCAAAATATAATACCTTTTCCAGTGAACGGGGAGACATATCCAGCAAAAGGCCCATCCTGCTGGGTATACCTTTAAAATACCATATATGGGAAACCGGTGCCGCCAGTTCTATATGTCCCATTCTTTCCCTTCTGACCTTTGAACGGGTCACTTCCACACCGCACCGGTCACAGACAATACCTTTATACCTCACCCTTTTATATTTACCGCAGTGGCATTCCCAATCCTTTTGGGGGCCGAATATTTTCTCGCAAAACAAGCCGTCCTTTTCAGGCTTGAGGGTTCGATAGTTAATAGTTTCAGGTTTTTTTACTTCACCCCGAGACCATTCCCTGATTTTATCCGGAGACGCTAAGCCTATCTTTATGGAATCAAAGAAATTCAATTCAAACAAGCAATGTCTCTCCCTTCTTAGTAAGTGTGATAATATGACTTATTCGTCATCATCATCCTTTTCTACATCATCATAATCATCAAGATCGTCCAGGTCATCAAAATCGTCTATATCGTCCAGATCACCGATATCGTCTATATCATCTATATCATCTATATCTTCGTCCAGGCCTTCGTCTAACAAGCCTTCATCCAATTCTTCGATTTCGTCATCAAACTCATCTATATCCAAATCATCAAGTCCGGCATCATCCTCGTCATCCACCTTAGGATGCTTGTACTGATACCCTACTTCCTGTTCCTCGTCTTCTTTACCTTCTATATTAACACTCAAATCCTCAAGATCGTCGTCTACAGTTTCCTTTATCGGAATTTCCTGGTTCTCCTCGGACAAAACCTTAACATCCAAGGCCAGGCTCTGAAGTTCTTTGATCAATACCTTAAAGGACTCTGGAACTCCCGGTTCAGGTATATTCTCTCCCTTAACTATGGCCTCGTAGGTCTTAACCCTTCCCACAACATCATCGGATTTTACAGTCAATATTTCCTGTAGGGTATGGGATGCACCATAGGCTTCCAAGGCCCAAACCTCCATTTCACCAAACCTTTGCCCACCGAATTGTGCCTTACCGCCCAAGGGCTGCTGTGTAACCAGTGAATAGGGTCCTGTGGAACGGGCATGTATCTTATCATCAACCAGATGAGCTAGCTTAAGCATGTATAGATAACCCACCGTCACCCTATTCTCAAAGGGCTCACCGGTCCTGCCATCAAATAATACCAACTTACCATCGGGATTATATCCGGCCTTTTCCAGCGTTTCCATAATGTCATCTTCATTGGCACCGTCGAACACCGGAGTGGCTATCTCCCATCCAAGAGCCTTGGCGGCTAGTCCCAAATGGGTCTCCAGAATTTGGCCAATATTCATACGGGACGGCACGCCCAAGGGGTTTAATACTATCTCTAGGGGTGTGCCATCGGGCAAAAAGGGCATATCCTCTTCCGGTAGTATACGGGAAATAACACCCTTATTACCATGGCGACCCGCCATCTTGTCACCTACTGATATCTTTCTTTTCTGTGCCACATAACACCTTACCAGTGCGTTCACGCCGGGGGGCAGTTCATCACCGTTTTCCCTAGTAAATACCTTAACATCTACTATAATTCCCCCTTCGCCATGGGGCACCCTTAGAGAAGTATCCCTTACTTCTCTAGCCTTCTCACCAAATATGGCCCTTAATAGCCTTTCTTCAGCCGTCAATTCTGTCTCGCCCTTTGGGGTTACCTTCCCTACAAGTATATCCCCGGCCCTAACTTCGGCGCCTATCCTAATAATACCCCTTTCGTCCAGGTCCTTGAGTACTTCCTCACCAACATTGGGTATATCCCTTGTGATCTCCTCGGGCCCTAATTTGGTATCCCTGGCCTCGGCTTCATACTCCTCTATGTGAATGGAAGTGAACACATCATCCTTAACCAATTTTTCACTTATAAGTATCGCATCCTCGTAATTATAACCCTCCCAGGTCATAAAACCTACCAGCACATTCCGGCCCAGGGCAATCTCGCCATTGTCGGTGGAGGGGCCATCTGCTATTATTTGTTGTTTTTCTACCCTCTCACCCTTTGTCACTATGGGCTTTTGATTAATGCATGTCCCTTGATTCGACCGTTTAAATTTTAATAGCTTATATACGTCCCTTTGGCCATTATCCCCCATTATTACTATTTCATCGGCCGAGACCCGTTGTACCACCCCAGATTCCCTGGACAGTACCACTACCCCGGAATCCCGAGCCGCTTTATACTCCATACCAGTTCCTATTATGGGTGCCTCAGTTCTTACAAGGGGTACGGCTTGCCTTTGCATATTGGAACCCATAAGGGCCCTGTTGGCGTCATCGTTCTCGAGGAAGGGTATCATAGCAGTGGCTACCGATACCAGCTGCTTGGGCGATACATCCATGAACTCCACCTCGTCCCTGGGCACTTCTATTATTTCGTCCCGTACCCGTACAGTAACACGCTCATCAACGAACCGCCCCTCATCGTCCAACGGTTCGTTAGCCTGGGCCACGACGTATTCATCTTCTTCGTCGGCGGTCAGATAAACGATCTCGTCCGTTACCTTCTGAGTTTCCTTGTCCACTCGTCTATAGGGTGCTTCTATAAACCCATACTCGTTTATCCTTGCATAAGTACTTAAAGAACCTATAAGACCAATGTTGGGTCCTTCCGGTGTTTCTATGGGACACATTCTCCCGTAATGGGAATGGTGAACGTCCCTGACCTCAAAACCGGCCCTCTCACGGCTCAGTCCCCCCGGTCCCAAGGCGCTTAGCCTTCTTTTATGGGTCAATTCCGCCAAGGGGTTGGTTTGATCCATAAACTGGGACAACTGGCTGCTGCCGAAAAACTCCTTTATGGCTGCTGCTACCGGCCTGATATTTATCAATGCCTGGGGAGTAACTATATCCAGATCTTGGATGGTCATCCTTTCCTTTACCACCCTTTCCATCCTGGACAGGCCTATTCTGAACTGATTTTGCAACAGTTCGCCCACCGATCTTAATCGCCTATTACCCAAGTGGTCAATATCATCTATATAACCGATGTCATAAGATAAATTTATATTATAATTTATAGAAGCTATAATATCGTCTACTATAATATGTTTGGGGATTAACCTGTCATGGTTTTGCCTAATCGCATCCTTTAATTCCTCTTCAGTAGAACAGCTGTCCATCATCTCCTTTAAGGTAGGGTAGTGCACCCTTTCAGTAATACCCAGCTCTTCAACATCGAAATCCACAAAACCCTTTATATCCACAAAATTGTTTCCAATGACCTTTACGGGCCTGCCGTCGAAGGTTAATTCGACAGAATTTACTCCCGCATTTTGTATGGCAATAGCAGTTTTCCTATCTATTTTAATATCCTTTTGTGCTAATACCTCTCCTGTTTTGGGATGAACTATATCAGCATATGGCCTGTGCCCTATGATTCTTGAACTTAACGCCAGTTTTTTATTGAATTTATATCTTCCTACCCTGGCCAAGTCATACCTCTTGGCATCGAAAAACAGAGAATTTATTAGGGATTTGGCGCTTTCCACAGTGGGAGGCTCACCCGGCCTCAAGCGCTTGTAAACTTCCAGTAAGCCTTCTTCTTCGCTCTTGCAATTGTCCTTTTCTATTGTAGCCAGTATTTTCTGATCCTCACCCAACAGATTGATAATCTGTGCATCGGTACCATAACCTAAAGCCCTTATCAGTACCGTGATAGGGAGTTTCCTTGTCCTATCCACCCTAACCGAGATGATATCATTGGAATCGGTCTCATATTCCAGCCATGCACCTCTATTGGGTATGATAGTAGCCGAATGCAACCGTTTACCGGTCTTATCTATCTGTTCAGCGTAATAAACCCCGGGGGACCTAACCAATTGGCTTACAATCACCCTCTCGGCACCATTTATTATGAAGGTACCTTGCTCTGTCATAAGGGGAAAATCGCCCATAAAGACTTCCTGTTCCTTCACTTCCCCTGTTTCCTTGTTAATGAGTCTAATTTTAACCTTTAAAGGTGCAGAGTAGGTTACATCTCTTTCCTTGCACTCTTCCACAGAATACTTGGGCTCACCGTCGATCGAATAATCAACAAATTCTAGGATGAGGTTTTCGGTATAATCGGCGATGGGGGAGATATCGTCAAAGACCTCCCGCAAGCCTTCCTTTAAGAACCAATTGTAGGAGTTTTTTTGTACCTCTATCAGGTTGGGCATCTCCAGTACTTCTTCGATCTTTGAAAAACTCATCCTGGTCTTTTTCCCTACTTGCACAGAATGTATCATAAATATTCACCCCTCAGCTTTATAAAGTAAAAAATGCCAAAAGGCCCCCTTAATTAGTAAGAGTTCCGCTTTTGGATAATTCTACTAATTAGCATTAATGTTTATTATTCCCTTGAAATTTAGTACTTATTCGTTGTAAAATGTAAATAAGCAAAAAATTCAAATATTGCTAACTATATACTAATGCAGTAAATAATATTACCACATTATTTATATTATGTCAATAATAATCAAGTATGTTTTGGACAAGATTTAGTGACCATTTGACTGGGCATAAAATAAAAAGGTCTCCTGTGAGAACCTTTTTATTTTATGCGACAATTTCAAAGATAAACTATTTAACTTCTACTGCGGCACCAACTTCGGCTAGTTTGGCCTTTATAGCTTCAGCTTCTTCTTTGTTAACGCCTTCCTTAACAGGCTTGGGAGCATTGTCTACCAAGTCCTTGGCTTCTTTGAGGCCTAAACCTGTTATTTCCCTTACTACCTTTATTACCTTGATCTTTTGGTCGCCTACGTTTGAAAGGATAACATCAAATTCTGTCTTTTCCTCATCTGCTGCTGCTGCAGCTGCGCCGCCGGCTGCCGGAGCTGCTGCCACTGCTACCGGAGCAGCTGCAGTTACCCCAAATTTTTCTTCCATAGCCTTAACCAATTCCGATAATTCAAGAACTGTCATATTTTCAATTGCTTCTAAAATTTGTTCCTTTGTCATTTTTCATTACCTCCATATAATCTAAAATTTATTATGCTTCTTTCTTTTCCTTAATAGCGTTTAATGTATATACAAGATTTCTAATATTACCCTGCAATACATTTACAAGACTGGATATTGGGGAATTCATGCTTCCCAATAATTTTGCCATTAGTACTTCCCTTGGCGGCAGTTCTGCCAAGTCTTTTATCTCGTCAACATTTATAAGCTTACCGTCTACAAAGCCTACCTTGAACTCCATTTTTTTGTGCTTCTTGATAAAATCGGACAGCACCTTGGCAGGAGCAACGGGATCATTCTGACTTATAGCCACGGCAGTCGGGCCGGTCATATAGGAAACCAAATCGTTGTAACCCAAATCTTCAAGGGCTATTTTTGTTAAGGTATTTTTTACTACCCTATAATCTACCCCTGCTTCCCTAAACTGTCTCCTAAGCTCTGTCGCTTCTTCAACGGTCAATCCTTTATAGTCTACAAAAATTGCAGCGTTGGCCGTCTTAAGATCACTGGACAGTTGTGAGACTATCTGCTCCTTTGTTTTCCTGTTTATAGGCACTACACACACCTCCTGTTTAAGTGATTTTTATCGTAGTAAAAGGAAAACCCCTTCCCGCAAAACATGAGGAAGGGGTATGAAACCCACTATTTAATAACCTCGGCAGGCGGGATATCCCATTAAGTATAAAACACCTACTGTCTGCGGTAGATATTGATTTTCAATTAAAGATATTATCACTATTGTACCCTTATGTCAATACACTTAATTACAGCTTGGCGGGATTTAATTTTATTCCCGGACCCATTGTACTGGATAGTACAACACTCTTAAGGTAGGTACCCTTGGCCGCCGCCGGTTTAGCCTTTATGACGGCACCCATCAATACATTAAAATTCTCCGTCAATTTTTCTGTGCCGAAGGAAACTTTGCCTATGGGCGCATGGACAATACTGGTCTTATCCACCCTGTACTCTATCTTACCGGCTTTAATGTCCTTTATGGCCTTAGCTACGTCCATGGTAACGGTGCCCGACTTTGGATTGGGCATCAAACCCTTAGGCCCCAATACCCTACCTAGCCTTCCTACTACACCCATCATATCAGGGGTGGCCACTACAACATCGTAATCAAACCAGTTCTCCTTTTGTATCTTCTCAACCAATTCTTCCGCCCCTACGAAATCGGCACCTGAATCCTCAGCCTCCTTGGCCTTTTCGCCCTTGGCAAAAACCAGTACCTTTACCGTCTTGCCGGTACCATGGGGCAGTACAACGGCACCCCTTACCTGCTGATCTGCATGCCTTGGGTCTACTCCCAATTTTATTGAAACCTCTACGGTTTCGTCAAAATTGGCCTTTGCTGTTTTCTGTACCAATTCTATGGCTTCATCGACATCATAAAGTTTGGTTTTATCATAAAGCTTTATACTGTCCTGGTATTTCTTACCTCGTTTCAACTTTACATCCTCCTTCGTGGTACTAACGGCGGTATATGAATACCCTCCTCCCACCTTATTTTAGTCTTCTACAACTATACCCATACTTCTTGCCGTACCGGAAATCATACTTATGGCACTTTCCAAATCAGCCGCATTTAAATCCGGCATCTTAAGCTCTGCTATTTCCGCTACCTGCTTCCTGGTAACCGTAGCTACCTTTGTCTTGTTGGGCACACCCGATGCCTTATCCAGCCCGGCAGCCTTCTTCAACAGAACCGCCGCAGGTGGAGTCTTGGTAATAAATGTAAAGGACCTGTCCTGGTATACTGTTATTACAACGGGTATAATCAACCCCGCCTGTTTAGCTGTTTTTTCATTAAACTCTTTACAAAAACCCATTATATTTACACCATGCTGTCCCAAAGCAGGGCCAACCGGTGGCGCAGGAGTTGCTTTACCTGCAGGGATCTGTAGTTTAATAAGTGCTGTTACTTTTTTTGCCATGGTTTACACCTCCTTGTCAAATTGTGGTTATATCGGGAATTACCCTCCCACTACACAAGCCCCTACAGCCATTATCGGCCGGGGGCAAAATGAAATCCATATTATATCTTTTGTATCTGTGCAAAGTCCAATTCCACAGGAGTGTCTCTCCCAAACATGGAAACGGCAACCTTTACCTTCTGCCTTTCGTTGTCTATGCCCTCTACTACCCCAATGAAATTTTCCAGCGGACCAGAAACCACTCTTACGTTCTGACCTATGTCGATATTCAATACAATGGGAATGTCTTCAACACCCATTGCCCTGACTTCATCATCGGTAAGGGGTATAGGCTTTGAACCCGGGCCTACAAATCCGGTAACGCCCCTGGTATTTCTAACTACATACCATGATTCGTCGGTCATAATCATCTTGACCAAAACATATCCTGGATACACCTTCTTAAGTATAGCCTTTTTCTTACCGTTCTTTACTTCTATTTGCTCCTCCATGGGCACTTTTATATCAAATATTAAATCACCCAGGTTCCTGTTCTCTACCGTCTTTTCAAGGTTGGCTTTTACCTTGTTTTCATAGCCGGAGTAAGTATGAACTACATACCATCTTCCATTATCTTCCATAATATAAGGAGCCGAACTTCTGGCCCCCTACCTCCTTTTTAACTTTTAAAAAATGAAATCCATAAACTGCTTCAGTATTAAATCCAGCACCCCGATAAAGGCCGCAACAATGAGCACTACTACTATAACAACAGTGGTATAGGTAAACCATTCCTTGCGTGTGGGCCACGAGACCTTTTTCAATTCTGCTATCACTTCTTTGAAAAACTTAATAAGGCCTTTTTTGGGTTTCGTTTTCTTAACATTTTTTGATGAAGTTTTAGAAACTTCACTGGCCACTGTAATCACATCCTTACTCTTATTTTAACCGGTAACTTCCATTATATACCTAAGCCATTATTTGGTTTCTTTGTGTAAGGTGTGACTGCGACAGAATTTACAGTATTTTTTAAACTCCAGGCGTTCTGGATTGTTCTTTTTGTTTTTCATTGTATTATAATTCCTTTGCTTACATTCAGCGCAAGCCAAGGTTACTTTTACCCTCATCTTTTCACTTACACCTCCTATGAATACAGGATTGAAATCTATACAGTATATCGAAATAATTAAAAATACCTAATCCAATTTATCATATTTTTTACAACCTGTCAATAAAAGCCTGGTCAATTAGACGGAAAAAGACCGTAGTTTATTTTCCGGTCTTTTTCCCTTATTATTATATAGTTTTATGATCTATACTATTCGATTATTTTAGATACAGCACCTGCGCCAACGGTTCGTCCGCCTTCCCTGATAGCGAACCTTAATCCTTCTTCTATCGCTATGGGGGTTATCAGCTTAATGGTCATGGTAATG
>JBMNSO010000002.1:0-36724 GCA_050945235.1 Mahellales bacterium | reverse complement strand
CTCTTTCTCCTTCTGACGGGCAGCAATAACCTTCAGCAGGAACAACTTGCGGAACAACTGGATATAGGAAAGGCTGCTGTATCACGGGTTGTCGATTCGCTGGAGTCCAAAGGGTATGTCATTCGTGTGCGGCAGCATGAGGACAGACGAGCATACCGCATTTCCCTTACGGATAAAGCTTTCTCCGTTGGCGCAGATATTAAGGGGATTTACGACAGTCTATATATGCTCGTCAGAAAAGGCATCCCCGATGAAGAGTTCATCCATATTGAATCGCTGCTTTCCCGCATTGCCGCAAACCTTGAAAATCGGGGGACAGATAATGCAACTTGAGCTTGCACAAGGTTACGGGATACTACTTGGCTATTTTGTGGTCTGCGTGGCGGGTGTGCTTACCTTGCGGCGGGTTGTTCCACTGCCTTCAGAGGTCTCGCGAAAAATCTTGCACATCGTATTCCTGGGTTCAGTATTTATCTGGATATATGCGTTCGAGACATGGTGGGTATCGGCAATTGCGGCAATCATCTTTGCGATAACGATATTCCCGGCTCTTGCGCTCGCCGAGCGCATACCCGGCTATTCCGAACTGCTTACAGAGCGCAAACGCGGAGAAATCAAGAATAGTCTGGTCATGGCGGTTAGTATGTACGTGGTACTGATCTGCGTTTGCTGTGGTTGGCTCGGAGAAAAGTATCTGCTAATTGCAGCGGTGTCTGCCTGGGGCCTGGGCGACGCAGCGGCAGCATTGGTCGGGAAACGCTTCGGGCGGCACTATATAGAGGGGAGATTAGTTGAGGGGCGCAAGAGCCTTGAGGGGACTCTGGCGATGTTTGTCGTGTCCTTTGTCTCGGTGCTGGTTGTCTTGATTATATACGGCACCGTGGAGTGGCATGGCTACATCCCGATTGCGGCAGTTACCGCGGCGGTATGTGCAGTCGTGGAACTGTACACCAGGGGCGGTATGGATACAGTGACCTGCCCGTTCGCGGCGGTGGCGATCTTGATCCCGTTGATTCGCTTGTGGGGTGGGTGATATTGTGAAACAAAAAGCAGGCGAGCGTACGCTGCTCGCTTCAGTAGTGCTGAGTTCGCCCGGCCCCATCATCCTGGGTATGGCGCTTTTTGTGGGCCGATCCTCTACGCAGCTCGCGGACTTTATTCGGCGCACGGCGGAACTGGCGGCTATCATCGTATCATGGATCGTATTTCGCGTTCTGCACAAGAGCGGCGAACTGGACGTGGTGCGTAAGAATAAACTGGAACGCACGGGAAACTTGAGCGTTGGTGCGGCAATGTGTCTGTCTGGTGCTGTTATCCTGTTCATCGCGCTGTTCTCGCCTGATACAGAAAAAGGGAACGTCATTCCGGGCCTCGTCATTGCGGTGTTGGGCGTAACGACAAACTCGTGGTTCTGGCTGCGCTACCGCAAACTCGATCGTGAAAAGCCGGATGCCATACTCGCCGTACAAAGCAAGCTCTACCGGGCCAAGTCGCTCGTGGATGCTTGTGTAACGCTCGCGCTGGTGTGCGTTGTCGTTGCTCCTGCTGCGCCTGCGACGCGGTACGTGGACTTGTTCGGGTCAATCATCGTTGCGGTGTACCTCGTCATGAACGGTATGACCACGATTCGGGGGAGAAAAGCCCCAATTTGACGGTAAATAAAATCAGGCACTCTACGCATATTTGGCATAGAGTGCCTGATCAAATTCAGAGCTTGAGTTAGGCTTTCTTGTACCCGCACTTGGGGCACACGCCCTTTTCGTTTAGCGCAATACCGCATAACGGACAACGGTCGATCTTGTTTTTAGGCTCGTATTCTTCTGAGGCGCCGTTTACTCCGCTTGTAAATGTGATTTTAGCGATATTTAGTTTGTCTTTTAGCAAATCGTAAACTATTTTAATCATTCCCTCGACGGTCATCGTTTCTTTCGTAACAACCAACCGACATTCCGGGTACGCTGTTGCGAGTTCCGTCTTGAAAGCGGGGCCTTTTTGCCTATTGCTTGGCGCGCCGTCCTTAATGCCTTGTGCCTCGTAAACTCCGAGGATCGCGGGAAGCAATGGGTCGTCTTCCCTTAAAATTAGCGCGTGGTCAAAATTTTGTAGTACTTCCCATGCAATTTTCTTGATTTCATTGCATGGAAATACCATATTGACTCCCTCGTTGATGGTGTCTTCAACTTCGATCGTCAGTATTCCCGTATGGCCGTGCAAATACTGTGCCTCGCCTCTGAACCCATAGAACCTGTGCGCATACTGCAAATCCAGTGTAGCGAAACTTCTCATGGTTACCCTCCTGATATGATACTGCCGTGACGTTGTCAAACGGTCAGCTCCGCTTGATGTTCCATTTTACCAGTTTCACCGCATTTTAGCAATAGGTTCAAGGTGTCTTTATACCATTGCATCGTAGGCCTGGCATCACATCACAACATTTATACTGCCTCAAGAACTAAAGAACGCTGAATAGTGATGCATGAATTCATAGTGAAATTGATACTCGTGACCAGTGCAGGCTCGGTCGGGCAATGAACTCACGCCATGCACGATTCGTTGGCTGGATTTTAAGAGTGGTGGTAATATAGAAATTAGATTATGATACTCTTATTTCGGGCTTGTTTACCGGTGTAAAACATCTAGTACTCATGGGAGGTTTTTCGTGTTTTCGTTAAAAGGTCGCGTAGCAGTAGTAACTGGGGCTTCTTCAGGATTAGGGCTTCAGATGGCGCAAGGTTTTGCCGAGCAGGGCGCCGATCTGGTTATCATGGCCAGACGAATGGAAAGACTGGAGGTAATCGCTGCGGATTTCAGGTCTAGAGGAGTGCGATGCCTTCCAATTCAATGTGATGTTACGAATACAGAACAAATAAATAGAGCAGCCGAACTTGCCATAGAAGAGTATGGCAAAGTAGATATCCTGGTCAATAATGCTGGGGCATCAAAGAATGCAGGCGTCCTTGAAATGACCGATGAGGAATGGGATTTCACGATGGAAGCCGATTTGACCAGTGTCTTCAAGGTGACAAGGGCATTCGCGAAATATATGGTTGAAAAAAAGTATGGCCGGATCATCAATATTGCCTCCATCTATGGCCAGGTTGGAAACACGGCAATGGATACCGTCGCCTATCATTCTTCCAAAGGGGGAGTGATCAACTTTACCAGAGCCGTTGCGGCTGAATTGGCCAAGTACAATATAACGTGCAATGCGATAAGCCCTGGATACTTTGAGACAGAATTGACCAGGGATACATTGAAAACCGAAGCATTCACCAATTTTATGAAAGCCTCTGTCCCGCTTGGGCGCTATGGCAACGAGGGCGAACTAAACCCTATTGCGGTAATGCTTGCAAGCGATGAAGCTTCTTATATTACCGGCCAGAATATCATCGTGGATGGCGGGTATACGTCGATCTAGACGCAAACGGTAGGGTATAACTTGTGCCCGAAAGGAGATACTTACGTGTCTCCTTTCGGCTTTTTTATAGTGCTTGTTTCACCCCAGGGCTTTGACCTGCTCCTTTTCTACGGTAATCGTTTTGTTCAGCATCTCGGACATCATCAGCATGAGGATCGCAAAGAAAAGCAAGAATATAGAATACAAACCAATGTTCAAATGATCTGCAATTAATCCAAAGATCGGCGGAACAAAAGTGCTGCCAACATAGGCGCTTGCCATTTGTATTCCAATAATTACCTGGGAATTCTCCTGCCCGAAATTCGACGGTGTCGAGTGGATTATTGACGGATAAATAGGGGCACAGCCAAGGCCGATAATAACAAGCCCTGCCAAAGCGGTATAATTGCTTCCTAAGGGGACCCCTACCAGGATAACGCCGTAGATAACTACCAATATACCACATCGAATGAGCAGCCTGTCTCCAACCTTGTCCGAAATAAACCCACTAATAAACCGTCCAAAGGTTATTCCCAAGAAGAACAACGATGCAAATCTGGCGGCAGTTTCAGAGTCAATTCCGCGAAATTCAACGAGATAACTGCTTGCCCACAAGCCGGTCGTTGACTCGAGCGCGCAATAGCCGAAAAAGGTCAACAGGATGAGCTTGACTCCTCGTATTTTCAGAGCTTGCGCCAGGCTCGGAGCCGCTGTCCGAGTCTCAGGGCTGCTGTCAACGCTGTTTTTCCTTTTCCAGAGCGGCAGGCTGATAAAAAGGATGACTGTCAACACAATCTGTATCATCGAGACTGCGCGGTAGCCGCTATTCCATCCATAGCCGCCCGTCAAGCAATACCCCATGATGTATGGACTGATTGCCGCCCCAACTCCCCAAAAGCAATGCAGCCAGCTCATATGGCGAGAGGCATAATGCAAAGCAACATAGTTGTTCAAAGCAGCATCGACTGCTCCTGCACCAAGTCCGTATGGAATAGACCATAGACAAAGTAGGATAAAAGAATTAGAAATAGAAAATCCAAATAGTGCCACCGCCGTCATCATCACACTGATTGCAGTTATAAGCCCTGCTCCCAGTTTTCTCGTCAGCTTATCAGACATAAGACTGGATATTATCGTTCCACCAGCAATAATCATTGTTATAACTCCGGCATAAGACACTGGTATAGCAAGCTGTCCATACATAACTGGCCATGCCGAGCCGAGAAGGGAATCCGGCAGTCCAAGACTGATAAAGGCAATATATATTATTATAATTAAAAACGAATACATTAAAAAATCCTCCGGATATTATTGTCTTGTAAGGACAGACAAGCATTATATAACCATATTCTTTTTTCTAAATGCGTTTAATATATAACTAAAATTGTATATAACTTAAATTTGTATAAACGATTCAACTTCATAGTAACAACGGTTGCAACGCTTTATATAAATAATGTGCATCAAGAGTTATCTTTTAAATGGTATTACGATTTTCTTCTTAAACAGTCCTCTGCCAACCAACAAAATAATTTTCCCGTCTTTTTCAATCTTTTTAACAGGCTTTCCTAATTCTTTTTCTAACTTTTTAATAATTGCATCGTCAGGTATCCCTATAATTCCAATTGATGTTGCATCTCTTTTCATTGTTATTCCCCCCACAGTGTTGTTCTATTATTAAGTCGTAATAAACTACTGATATACTTTTTAAAAATATAAAACCATAAATCCACTAGCGATTATTTACATTGCTTTTTGTTTTCCTTGTACTCAAAATTTGAAGCACAACTCCCAATATAACACCAACTAATAGAATTAGAGTATTCAAAAGTGCTCCTGACATATTTGGATGAGACTTATTATATGTATGAACTAAATATTCTGAAATAAGACCTATTCCTGCAAAAATTATAGTAACATTCGCAAATACGACTTTACCAAGCAAGGCCGCTATAACCCCGATAATCCAAATTGGCAAGTAGATTGCTAATATTACCGAAATATCAATGTACTTCAAGAAAAAAATCAAATACAAAATTACCATGAGAATCAGCGTAGTAACAATTAAAGATACTATTCTATTCTTAAAATTTCTGCTCACGAAGCTCCCTCCCAAACTATTTACTTATTGCACATAAATCTACAAATGTGCCTTTATCTCATTATACAATTTATTAGACTAAGTGTGGATCTAATCTTCATTTTATATCCTTTTTCAAAGACTGTATTAAGTCGATATGACTGCCATGGCTGAACCTGCTTTGATAAAAATCACAAAAAAATACCTTCAAACGCTGTCATATCAAGCATTCAAAGGATTGTAACTGGAGCTGATGACGGGAATCGAACCCGTGAACCTCTTCCTTACCAAGGAAGTGCTCTACCTACTGAGCTACATCAGCACATATTATTTGAATCAACCACCATCATATATTAAAGTATTTTGACGGATTTGTCAATAGGTGATTTATTGCAAAAAATTAATCAAAAAAGGAATTCATCAACTATTATAGAATACATTAAACGGGAAGATTTAATAAAAGGTATTGAATAGCTTAAGCACATGAATTTGCGTTTATTTTTAAGGGAATTCTCAAAATATATGTTTTATTGAATAATAGCAGAATATTACACGAATTTTCAAGATATTACATTGCTACAACGGATCTTATCTGGTATACTTTTTGTAATTGATATTGAATGAGCAGAGTAGGTATTGTGCGTTAAGTGTTAAGGGATGGGAAGTTGCCCTTAAACGAAAGGCCTATGGCCTGCGGTACAATACTGCGTCCGCTGCCCATGTCAAAGAATGATTAAAAGTACCGGCAATCTCTTTGATGTGGTATCTTTGCCATTCAAAGAGAAAGGAGGTGCTTTTATTGTTGAATGATATAAATAAAAGCAGGAGAATAGCCTATGCCGCATTGCTTACCGCTACCAGCATAGTACTAACCAGGTTTTTAGGTACAACGGTACCCATAGGCGGTGCCCTGGCCCTGCGCCTAAGTTTTGGTGAAATACCGATTATATTCAGCGGTTTGCTATTGGGTCCTATATTCGGCGGTGCTACCGGTTTTATGGCAGATATCATCGGTTACTTAATCAATCCCATGGGCGGGGCCTATTTCCCCGGTTTTACCGTATCGGCCATGCTTACCGGAATGATACCCGGATTATTTGCTATCTTGAGGCAAAGGGAAGAATGGACATGGCTTTCTTTACTAGGAGTAATAGCCATAACAGATTTAATTGCCAACATATTCTTAAACACCTACTGGCTGACCCTGTACTTCGATAAATCCTTCCTGGTATTCCTACCCCCCAGGATAATCACACGGCTTGTACTCATTCCAGTTTATGTTATGATAATTAGTATGCTAACAAAAATGTTATATAAAATTGTTCCCAAGCATAGATAGAAAAACAAAGGACGGCCTTGAAGTACAGGCCGTCCTTTGTTTTATTGTTATATTCGTCTGTCTTTATAATGGGTATGGAGTAATTTATGGGACATTTCACCTAAAGGTGCACCCAAGAATTCTTCATAAAGCATTTGTACATACGGATTCTCATGGGAACGCCTAAATTCCAGGTTACGGTCCGCTTTATACAAACCCTCTATCCTCTTTTTCCTTATTTCATCATTAGTGGGTATGGGTTGACCTCCACCACCTATACATCCGCCGGGACAGCACATAACCTCAATGAAGGTATAGGGACTTTTACCCTCCCTTATCTGATCCAATATCTCCCTAATGTTTCCCAAGCCATGGACCACTGCCACCGATACATCCTTACCTTCCAGGTTTATTGTGGCTTCCTTAACGCCCTCAAGGCCACGGACATCGGTCAGTTCAATGTTTTCAAGTTCATTGCCGGTCACCAGCTTATAAACGGTCCTCAGGGCGGCCTCCATCACACCGCCGGTATTGCCGAATATTGCACCGGCACCGCTACCCTCTCCGAAGGGTATATCAAAGTGCTGCTCCTCTATTTTATCCATCTGAATGCCCGCTTCATTGATCATGGCAGCCAGTTCCCGGGTGGTTAAAACCGCATCCACATCCCAAAAACCGCTGGACCGCATTTCCTCCCTCCGGGCCTCATACTTTTTAGCGGTACAGGGCATTACCGAAACACTGTAAATATTATTAGGGTCTATTCCCATCTTCTGGGCGTAATAGGTCTTTATTACTGGACCGAACATCTGCTGTGGGGATTTGCATGTAGATATATGCCCTAAAATATCGCCGTAGAACTGCTCCACAAAGTTTATCCACCCAGGGCTGCATGAAGTTATCATGGGAAGCTTCCCGCCGCTTTTTATCCTATGGAGTAGTTCTGAACCCTCTTCCATTATGGTAAGGTCCGCAGTGAAGTTGGTATCGAATACCTTGTCAAAGCCTAAGGCTTTTACTGCGCTAACCAGCTTACCGGTTAGCACGGTCCCCGGTTCATAGCCGAAACATTCGCCTATGGATGCCCTTATTGCTGGAGCTATCTGAACAACCACATGTTTTGACGGATCGGCCAAGGCACCCCACACATCCTCTATATAGGATCTCTCCATTAACGCACCGGTAGGGCAAATCGTGGTGCACTGTCCGCATTGTACACATGTGGCCTCCATTATAGGCTGGCCATAGGCAGGGGATATAACTGTGTCATAACCTCTACCCAGGGGTGCTATAACACCCACTTTCTGTATGCTGTTACAAACCGTCAGACAGCGCCTACACAAAATACATTTCGATGAATCCCTTATTATGGCCGGGCTACTGTCATCATACACAGCCTTCGACGGTTGGCCTTCAAAGGGGTTTTCCCTTATATTAAGCTGGTGTGCCAGTTTCTGTAACTCACACTTCTGGTTCTTGCCGCAGGCCAGGCAGTCGTCAGGGTGGTTGGACAGTAATAAATTCACCATAGTCCTGCGGGCGCTGCGCACCCTTTCGGAATTGGTAACCACCTCCATACCATCCTGCACCTTTGTTATACAGGAGGGTACCAGGTTCTTGGCACCCTTAACTTCAACAACGCATACCCGACAGCTGCCTATCTGGTTCACTCCCTCCAAATAGCAAAGGGTCGGTATAGTTATGCCTGCATGCCTGGCGGCTTCCAAAATAGTACTATCTTTATTGATTTTGATCCTTTTGTTATCAATGGTTAACTCTATCATACTCATTATCTCCCCTCCTACCCCTGTTATTTAACATCACAGCGCAGACATCTGGAGGCCTCTTTTTTGCACTCTTCTTCGCCCATACACAGTTCTACTTCGCAAAAGTTTCTTGTTCGTTTATCCACCAGCAACAGTTCGGTTTTGACCCTGGCCATTGGCTTTTCTATAATTTCACCGAAGACCTTCCGTTCAATTTTCTGTTCCTTTTCCAGTTCCCTTTGGCGCCCGCCTAAAAAACTGTCAATGGAAAAGGCTGTTCTCCTTCCATCTGCAATGGCGTTTATTACATAATCCGCCCCGTTTACACAGTCACCCCCGGCAAATACACCGTCGAGGTCACTCATCATGGTTTTATGGTCCACCTGAAGAATATCCTTATAGTCCCTTCTAATGGATTCCATGTCTATACCTTTTACGTCACAGGCCATGCCTATGGCAACTATTACTGTATCCACATCCACTATGAAATTAGAATTGGGTATGGGCTGAGGCCTTCTCCTGCCTGAGCTGTCGAACTTGCCCATTTCCATTTTTACGCATTCCAGACCTATTACCTTATTATTATCGTCAGTCAATACCCTGACCGGGGTAATAAGTTCATGGATAGCTATTCCTTCCTTGGTAGCTTCCTCGATCTCATGGTGCTGAGCCGGCATGTCGTACTTCTTCCTCCTGTACAGGATCGATACATCCTCCGCTCCCTTTCTTAAGGCAACTCGTGCTGCATCAATACCGGAATTACCGCCACCAACCACCGCTACCCTTTTACCCAGGGAAACCGGTTGGTTCAAACGTACAGCCTTTAAAAAGGTCAGTGCATCTATTACACCCTCCGCATCCTCCCCTGGGATACCGAGGTTCAATGATCTATGGGCACCTAAGGCAAGAAATACGGCATCGTATTGCTCCCTAAGCTCTTTCAGCTGGATATCCCTTCCCAGCTTTACTCCTGTCACGACATCGACTCCATATGCCAGAATATGCTCAATCTCCTTTTGCAGTACATCCATGGGCAAACGGTACTCCGGAATAGTCAGGGCCAGCATACCGCCCAATACCTCGTATTGTTCAAATATTGTAACAGGATAGCCCCATCGGGCCAGATAATAAGCCGCAGTCAGCCCTGCCGGGCCGGCACCTACGATGGCAACCTTTTTGTCCTTAACCACTTCGCTCTTGGACGGGAGGTTATTGAAATATATATTCTCCCAGTTTTTCTGTTCATAATCGGAAGCAAACCTCTTTAAATACCTAACGGCCATGGGTTCATCCACCTGTGCACGCCTACACTTATCCTCACAGGGGCTGTGGCATATTCGGCCGCAGATAGCCGGCAAAGGATTTTTCTCTTTAATGACCTCCACCGCTTTATAATACAATCCCCTTTGAATGTACTCTATATATCTGGGTACATCTACCCCCGCCGGACATGCATTGGCACAGGGTGAAGTAAATAATGAAGCGCACAGGGAAGATGGGCATTTTTTGTCCTTGATATGGGCCTCATATTCGTCCCTGAAATATTTTATGGTGCTGAGGACAGGCTTGGGGGCTGTTTGACCTAACCCACAAAGGGCAGTGTCTATTATCTCGTTACCCAGTTTTTCCAGGGTCTCAATATCACCCTCCCGGCCTTCGCCCCGGGTAATCCTCTCCAGTATCTCCTTCATGCGCCTGGTACCTACACGACAGGGCGTACATTTACCGCAAGATTCCTCCTGAACAAAATCCAAAAAGAATTTTGCCAGGTCCACCATACAAGTATCCTCATCCATTATAATAAGGCCACCGGAACCCATAATGGTTCCCAGCTCGGTCAAAGACTCATAATCTACCGGCACATTTAATTCGTTTTTTGGAATACAGCCCCCCGACGGCCCCCCGGTTTGGGCAGCTTTAAAGGGCTTCCCGTCTATTATGCCCCCTCCGATGTCATATATAATATCACCTAAGGGTGTACCCATGGGCACTTCCACCAGCCCGGTATTTCTTACATTTCCGGCCAAGGCAAATACCTTAGTACCAGGGCTCTTGTCCGTTCCAATGCTCTTAAACCATTCGGCACCCTTCAGTATAATGGGAGCAACATTAGCATACGTCTCCACATTACTTAACAGTGTGGGCTTATCCCACAGACCTTGGTTAGCCGGGAAGGGCGGTTTGGGCCGAGGTTCACCCCTCCTACCCTCTATAGAAGCCAACAGGGCAGTTTCCTCACCGCAGACAAAGGCACCGGCACCTACCCTTATCTCAAGATCAAAATCAAAACCCGAGCCCATTATGTTTTCACCTAATAGGCCATAGCTCTTTGCCTGCTCAATAGCCCTCGATAAGTTCTCCACAGCCATGGGATATTCCGCCCTAATATAAACATATCCCTGGTTGGAGCCGATGGCATAGCCGGCAATGGCCATACCCTCTATCAATGTATGGGGATCGCCTTCTATTATACTCCTGTCCATATAGGCTCCGGGGTCACCTTCATCGGCATTACAGGTTACGTATTTCACATCACCCTTGGCCTGGGCAGTAAACTTCCACTTAAGGCCTGTGGGAAAACCTGCACCCCCCCTGCCTCTAAGACCTGATTTTATCATCTCTTGGATGACATCCTCCGGCTTCATGGAAGACAATACCTTTGCCAGGGCAAAATACCCGTCAAAGGCAATATATTCTTCTATCCTATGGGGATCTATAAGTCCCACGTTTCTCAGAACTATTTTTTTCTGCTTTGCGAAAAAGGGTATATCCCTGATGGTGGGGAGCTTCCTTCCATCCTCGGGATCCTCGTATAACAACCTCTCTACGGTTATACCCAAGTATAAATGTTGGTCCACTATCTCGGGTATGTCTTCAACAGCTACCTTTTTATAGAATACTCCCTCGGGATAAATGATCATAACCGGGCCTAAGGCGCACAGGCCCATACAACCGGTAACAACCACCTTTATCTCATCTTGCAAACCCTTTTTTGCGATTTCCTCATTAAGGCGGGCAACCAGATCTGAAGTGCCTGATGAATGACAACCGCCTCCGCCACAAACTAGAACATGATTTCTGATAAAGCCCATTATAACCCCACGCCCTTTCCTTCCAGTGTCCATGGTTTAATTACAATACCCTTTAGAATATGGTTTAAAACTATTAACCTAGCCCTTTGAGGCGTAACCATGCAATAGGTAACCGACTGCTGCCTTGGACCTGCTACCTCCATAATCGGTTCATAACTGCACATACCCATACAACCGGTACTGCGTACCGTTATATTATCAAGATAATTCTCTTCAATGGTTTTTCGAATGGTATTGAGGAGTTCGAACCCCCTACCGCTTGAACAGCACATCCCCAGCTGTACATTGATAACCCATTCCCTTTGTTCACTTTCCCGGTCCTTCATTAGGTTTTCCCGCAGCCGATTGTAAACATCCATACCTGTCACGACTCCTCACCCCTTTTTTCCATATCATCGATATCCTGTAGCATATCCCGCACCTTTTCGGGTTTCATCCTGGTATACACCCTCTCGTTTACCGTAACAACAGGCCCCAGCCCGCATGCCCCAAGGCATCTTAGTACCTCCAGAGAATACTTACCGTCATCTGTTGTATCGCCCACTTCAATCCCCAGTTCCTTTTCCAGTTTTTTGATTATTTCCTCCGAGCCCCTTACATAACAGGCAGTACCCTTACAAACCCCTATACAGTACTTGCCCTTGGGCTTTTCGGAAAATAATGAGTAAAAACTTACCACACTGTTTACTTCACTGGAATTGATATTAAGCCTTTCGGCAATCCTTTCCTGGGCCCACCGGGGTAAAAAGCCCAGTACCTTTTGAGTCTCATGGAGTACCGGTATCAAAGATCCCGGCTTGTCTTCATATGCAGATATTATTTCTTCCACCAGCCTGATTTCTTCCTGTTCTCCCTGCTGAAAGGTCACACTCATCGAAATACTCCCCTTCCTTTCATTTGCCAATTTTTGATTTGACTCTACTATTATATAGATGCAACTTTCATGCCAATAAAAAACAAGGCTATTAGCCTTGTTTTACAGAATATTACTGTTTATTGATGCACTATTGCATTAACAGCACTGGAAAAGAGTAATAATCCGCATCTTGAAGTAATGCAACATTGCATTATCCTTCCATGCACCCGGGCATTATAGTCCCCTTTGGTTTATTATTTATCCTCCTTTCGGTATTTCTGCAATTTTCTAACGATGGTGGACTGGTTAACTTCAAGAACTTCAGCTATCTTATAGGTGCTATCGTATAACTGCCTTGCCTGGAGTATCAGTTCCTTTTCCCTTTCCTCCAGTGCCTTCTTAAGGGGCAGGAGGGTGATTTCCTTCCCGGACCCGGTCTGTGTATCCACAGGAGTTTTTAATACAGGGGGAAGGTCTTCTTCGGTGATAATATCGCTTGAAGCCGTAACTACCAGCCTTTCCATTATATTTTCCAATTCCCTTACATTGCCCGGCCATTTATATTCGAGGAATCTATCCTTGACCTGTTGGGAAATTTCTCTACTGGTAGAATACTTGGTGTTATAAACCTTTAAGAAATGGCGAGCCAAGGGAATAATATCATCCCTTCTCTTTCTTAAGGGTGGAATGGTTATGGGAACAACGTTGAGCCTGTAATAAAGATCGGCCCTAAACTCGCCGTTTTTTACCATCCTTGCCAAGTCCCTGTTGGTAGCCACTATTATCCTCACATCTATTGGTATGGGTTTGGTTCCCCCCACCCGTACAATCCTTTTTTCCTGTATGGCCTGTAACAGCTTCACCTGTTGGGATAGGGGAAGTTCCCCTATCTCATCAAGAAATAATATGCCCTTGTCCGCCAGTTCAAACAATCCCGGTTTACCCTGTTTTTTTGCACCGGTGAAGGCGCCGGTATCGTACCCGAAAAGTTCCGATTCTATTAACGATTCCGGCAGAGCGCCACAATTGATTTTAACAAAGGGTTTGTCGGATCTGTTGCTTATTCTATGGATATACCTTACTATGACCTCCTTGCCCACACCGGATTCTCCCAGCACCAATACTGTAGAATCCACGTTGGCTATTCTATTGGCTAAATCCAATACCTCGCCAAACACGTCGCTAAAGGCTATTATCTTTGCCTCAGCCTTTTTATTCGCCCTTCCATCCTCTATTCCATTGTTGGAATAATTCACCTCATCCAACCGCCGTTTTATTCTTTGTAATTCTTCAAAGTCCCTTATATTGGTTATAACCTTGCTTACATTTCCTGCTTCATCGAATACAGGGACACCGGTGGCCAATACTTGCTTACCAGACTTTAAGCCTTGGAGAAAAGTAACGGGTTTGCGGGCTTTCAACACCATCATGGTAGCAGAAGGGTGGATCATACCGTTCTTTTCCAAGTCCCTTATGGATAACCCCGTAATGTCCTCCGGTTTTAACTGCAGCATCTTAGCAAAGGCATTGTTGGTCCTTAGCACCTCCCCACTACCGTCGGTTAAGCAAATGCCGTCGTAAGAAGAATCTATTATTATATCCAACTCTTCCTTCAATTCCTTTATCTTTGACAGTTCATCCTCCAGTGCCGATAACAGGTAATTCTTCTGGGACAAGAGAAAGGGCATGCACATCTCCTTTTCAGCGATGCCCTGGCACACGGCTATGGCCTTTTCCCTGCAAGAGGAATACCCACAAGCTCCACAGTTTAAAAGATCCTCGTCGGTGTTTTTCCCGATTTGTGTTAAAACCTTTCTTATGTCTTCTTCCCTTGGGGCAGGCAGGCGTAGACCACTATAGCAAAAATTCCGCTTAAGATCCAGCTGTATACTTAGCAATTCCTTTTTGGCCCGTGCTTGCTCTTCGATGGGTATAGACTTCATATAGTATATTATTTCCTGTTTCTTTGCCAGGATATTACCACCGCTACCCCCAGAAGGTCCATTTATACAACCGGAGCAAAAGAGGCAGTCGATGAGATTAATCTTTTCTTTATAGTCGTTAAGGCTATTGAATATCTCTTTGATTGAGCTGCTCCCGTCTACCACCATATAATTATCGTTGAGCAGATCACTTTGTTGGCTAAGGTTTTTTAATAAACCCCCGGACAGGGGAAAAAGATATGCCAGGGAAGCATTCAACCCGTCAAAGGATACCTTTTCCAATGAACCCAGGTCAATGGACTGCCTTTGGAACAAGGAATTCAGTTCGTCAAAGGTTAATACCTCGTCTATTACGCCTGATACTTCAGGATCCCTGATTTCACCTTTCTTAGCTATACAGGGTCCAATAAAGACAATGTTAAAATCCTGATCGTCATATAGATGCCTAATGAGCCTACCGGTGGCAATGGCAGGGGAAACCACCGGCACCAGGTTGGATATAAGATTCGGATAGTGTTTCTGTACCAAGTTAATTACAGCTGGGCAGGCAGAGCTGATATAACATCCGTTACTAAAGTTCAATTGCTGATATGCCTGGGCTACCAGTTCTGCACCTACCGCAACTTCCCATACCTCGCTGAAACCCAGTTTCTTTAACCCGGCTGCCACCCTGTCGTGGTTTTCCTTGTATACTGCTGGAAAGGAGGGGGCAATGATCGCTATGCATCTGCCTTTGCTTATCATTTCCAAGGTTGGATTTATTCCGTCGTATATCTCTTTAGCCTGTCTTGAGCATATCTTGACGCAGTTGCCACAATGTATACACCTTTCCTGGATTACCTGGGCACGACCGTTATTGATCTTTACCGCCTTTACCGGACAGTTTCTCACGCATGAATAGCACTGGGCACACTTTTCAGAAATGGTTCTTATTATTCCAACATTCAAAGTAAATCCCCCTCAGGACTACTTCAGTATTTTCCATTCGTGTCTAAGATGTGCAATATTTCCATATATCGTTGATATTTTTTTAACAGTCTCCTACCAATATATTAACACTGTTTTTACTTTTACGCAAATAAAAGAGGATAAAAAAGACTAATTTTGGACACTGGACAAGTATTCAACGATACCTGTATATATTGCCCACGCAATCTTATCCTGATATTGGGCGTCCTTAAGCAACATTTCCTCCTGGGCATTTGAAAGGAAACCACATTCCACCAATACCGATACCGCATTATTGTCCTTTAAAATATAATAATCGTTACTGGCCTTGGCTTGTCTTTTGTTGTTTCTCCCTAGCACTTCTATCAATCTGGCCTGAATAATTTTAGCAAGTCTTTCTGCTTCCTGATCCCCGGTGAGGTAAAAGGTTTGGGCGCCATAGTACTTGGACTGGGGAAACTTGTTTATATGGATGGAAATGAATAGATCGGCATTACTATCTATAACAATCTGACGCCTTCTCTCAAGATCCTGCAGCTTCCTTTGCCTGAAGGTGCCACCCTGGTCATAAAGGCCCCTGTCATCTTCCCTGGTCATAATAACCATGGTGCCGTCCTGCTCCAAATACTCCTTAAGCCTCTTTGCAATGGCAAGGTTAATATGGGATTCCTCTGTACCTCCCGGGCTAACGGCGCCTGGGTCTTCACCTCCATGGCCCGGATCAATGACTATAACCTTTCCCGTGGTGGGAAAGCCCATAGCCTCTAGGGTTTGATAATACATACTTAAAGATATCATAAAGGTGGCGACTATCACAGCCGACATGGACAATATGTATATAAGCCTTTTAAAACTAAGATAAATAATCTTCATCAAAATACCTCCAAGAATTGTTCTATAATAAAATATTCTTGGAGGTATTAATTATGCAAACTATTGTATTGAACCTACATTGCCTTACAATTGAGAAACAATTAGTTACCGACTGTGTAATTTTCAATAGCATCTTAAAATGGGATTTAACAAGACTACCTATATTCATATTTTAGTTTTAGCAAGGTTATGGCAAAGAACACAGCTGAAAACCCAAAAAGCACCAAGATATTAAGTCCCACATCCCACACCCTTGCATTACTCACCACCAAATCGATCAATCCCGTCATTGCCCAGCCCTGGGGGGAAAACCTTGCCAGGGACTGCATGGCAGGTGAAGCCATCTCCAGCGGCCAAAAACACCCACCGATCATAGAAGTACCCACTATGATTATGGGCGCCAGGGCCTGCAGCTGTCCATTGGTCTTAACCAAGGCAGCCAGCATTAGACCCAGCCCAAGGACCGACACCAGGAAAACAGCCATGAGAGCTATAACCCCGGCCAGGGAAGCGCCGTAGTTGACATTAAATAAAAAATGTCCGGCCAGTACCAAAACCAAGATCTGTATACACCCCACAAGATATATACCCAGCATTTTTCCTCCTATTATAGACCCTTTGGCTGTAGGTGTGGACATCAGCCTATACCAAGTATAGGTCTTTCTCTCCTCCAGTATCTCCCCGGCACTGAACAATATGGTGAACATGGTAAACATGAGCATAAAACCCATGGATGCGCTGTCCAACGGTCTATGCTCCTGTTGTGTTTCTCCATCCATGGTCACATACCGGTAATCACTTGTTACATTTGGCTTCTTTAATTCCTCTATTATGATATCAAATGTCTGCTGCGCCTTTTTTTCAATCACGGCGGGGTCCTCTGCGGCTAGAAAGCTGCCTTCATTTCTTATTATATCGGCACCGGCATGGGCTGCCGCAAAGCCGGAAATTACCCTTTCAATCTCTTTGATTATTGCATTAGAGCCACTGGACATTTCAAGCCTGACAACGGTTATATTTTTGTACTGCCCCTCTGCCACCGACTGTCCAAATCCCTGGGGAATAATAAGACCTGTCTCTACCACTCTGTCCCTTACGTGATTATATATGACTTCCTCTTCGGGGAATACGACGTCATAGAGACCTGATTCCTCTAACCTGTTAATAATTTCCTGGGAAATAGCCGACCGGTCATTGTCCACCACAGCCACCGGTATTTTCACCGGTGTGGTGTCATCACCACCGCCATAGGCCACACCAATAATAAAGGTAAAAAAAATGGAAAGGCCTATCATAAGCACCAACATCAGTCTGTCCTTTTTGGTCTGCAGTAAAGTAAGCCCGGCTATATATAAAGCCTTTTTCATCTTCTATCACTCCCCACGCTAATTCCCCAACTGCCCAGTACAAGGAACACCCCACCGATGGCAAGAAGTATAGTCATATGTAATGAAACATCCCTTAGGGTATTACCGGTTATTAGGGATAAATAACTACGTATACCCCAGTTGTTGATAGTAAACCTGCTGATAGACCTTAATGTATCGGGCATGGCATACAGTGGCAGCATACTACCGCCTAGTACGCTCATACCTTGGATACTCAGCATCTGCAGGGCATCCGCCGATTTTTTTGTTCGGGCTACCGAGGCTATAAATATAGCAAAACCGCTGGCCGCAAAACATACTACCAGGGTAGTAAGTATAACCGCCCAAGGAGACGGACCCCAACTCACCTTATAAACCTGATTGGTAAAAACTATTAAGATTGCAGCTTGGGCCAAGCAAGTTATGTAGCTCCCGATGAATTTACCGGCTGTAAAGGCCAGACTTCCCATGCCCGTTGAAAATAACCGGTCCAAGGTCCTGTCCTGACGCTCTTCTATTATGGAAAACACACTGAACATTGCACCAAAGAGTATAAACATGACCACCATACCTACAGAATAGTATTCAAAGCCTGTAATCCATCTTGGCTGCTGCTGTGTGGACTCGTTAAATACCTGACCGGCCTGCTCAATGGCAGCTACCAGCTGCTCTTGCATGCGCTCTGTCTTGGACCGAAAGGCGTCGGGCTCCATCCCAAAACCCATTAACGCTTCAACTACATTATCAATAGTCACCGTCACCGAAGAAACCCCGGTAGCATAGCTCTCTACTATGCCATTTACTATGCCTGCACTTACCTGCCTTCCCGGATGGCCGTATACCCTTATACTTACATCCTCACCCTTTATAGCCTTGTCGGTGAAATCCCGTGGTATAATGATGGCGGCTGTTATACTGCCATCTTTAATCAGTCCCTGGATATCTACTTCCTTAATATCATAAATATTTATAAGTTCTGCGATCTCTTCATCTTTCATTATATCCACAAGGTTTTGGGCCAAAATACCCTGGTCGTAACTTACTATGCCAACATTGAACTTGCTCATCCTTGGATTTTGTCGAAACATGGGCTCCAAAGAAAAACCCAGTATAAGGACTAATACAATGGGCATTATCAGCATTATTAAGAGGGCTTTCTTGTCTTTAAAGGTAACCTTGAAATCCTTTAATGCCAGATTTAATACCTTCATCCTGTTCGCCTCCCTTAATCCCTTAGGGCTCTACCGGTTAAATGCAAAAATACACCCTCTAAATCCGGTTCCCTTATACTGACGGAATTGACCTTGCACCCGTCGTAGTTGAAAACCTTTACTATATCTGCCAACCTCTTGCGACCGTCCTTTACCAGTATTATTATATTTTCTTTTTCAACCATAACCGTTTGAACCCCTTCCAGGATCCTGAGAGTATCCACCATATACTGCTGATAATTTTCAACCTCCACCACCACTTTGTCGGCATCGCCCACCATGGTCTTTAACTCCTCCTTGGTACCGGATGCAATGATTCTGCCACGGTCCATTATGGCTACCCTGTGGCATAGATACTCAACCTCCTCCATATAGTGGCTGGTGTATAATATCGTCATACCCTGCCGGTTAAGGTCCAATACCATATCCAGTATATGTTTCCTGGACTGGGGATCAATACCCACTGTAGGCTCGTCCATTATCAACAGCTTGGGCTGATGGAGCAGCGCCGCCCCGATATTTATCCTCCTTTTCATACCCCCTGAGTAGGTGTCTATCCTATGGTCGGCTCTTTCAGTTAGCCCCAGTATCCTTAATACATCATCCATCCGCTCCTTCAACCTTACAGAATCCATTCCGTACATCCGTCCCCAAAACTTAAGATTCTCCCGGGCAGACAAGGTAGGATATAACGCTATCTCCTGGGGCACCAAGCCCATTATCTTTTTTATTTCATTGGGGACCTTAAGAATACTCCTGCCTTCCATCGTAATATCCCCGCCGCTGGGCTTTATAAGACCGGCAAGCATCGAAATGGTAGTGGACTTTCCCGCACCGTTGGGTCCCAAAAGGCCAAAAATTTCGCCTTCATTCAAAGAAAAATCAATACCGTCTACCGCAATTTGTTTTTTGTACGACTTCTTTAGGCCTTTAACCTCCAAAAACACCTATAACCCCCCAATCATTATTAATTGACATTGTACTTATTGCCTAAAATTATACAGTATAACTTAAAATACTAACTATAGAACAGAATTCTTCTATTTAACCAGGTTATCTATCTCCCAGAAGGATTTTTAACTACTGCAAAACCGATAAAGTCTTTATGCTTATTATAAATGAAAAATAAGGAAAAATAAAGGAAAATAAGGAAAGCGTGACTAAATGCCAGTTAAATAAAATTAATCCTTGAAATACCCCACCGGGCAGGGTAAAATGATATGAAGAATAAAAATGAATATACCTTTACATAATTATCAATGGAGGCGTTACCAATGAATAATGTTTTTGATACATTGAAGGAAAGGGGATACATTGCCCAAACCACCCATGAAGAAGAGATAAGGGAACTATTGGACAAGGAATCGGTTACCTTTTATATAGGCTTTGACCCCACAGCCGACAGCCTGCACGTGGGCCATTTTGTCCAGATCATGGTTATGACCCATATGCAAAGGGCCGGCCATAGGCCCATAGCATTATTGGGCGGGGGAACCACCATGATAGGCGACCCCACCGGCAAGACCGATATGAGAAAGATGATGTCCCAGGAAACCATAAATGCCAATGCCCAGGCCTTCAAAAAACAATTATCCAGATTTCTGGATTTTTCCGACGGTAAGGCCCTTATGATCAATAACGCTGACTGGCTGCTTAAGTTGAATTACATTGATTTCCTTCGGGAGGTAGGCGTACACTTTTCAGTTAACCGCATGCTGACAGCCGAATGTTTTAAAACCCGGCTAGAAAAGGGACTATCTTTTCTGGAATTCAATTATATGCTTATGCAAAGCTACGATTTCTTAGAGCTTTATAGAAAATACGATTGTAAAATGCAATTGGGAGGCGATGACCAGTGGTCCAACATCATAGGCGGTGTTGAGCTTATAAGGAGAGTGGAATCAGCCTCTGCCTATGGCATGACCTTCACCCTGCTTACCACCAGCGAAGGTAAAAAGATGGGCAAAACAGAAGCCGGTGCCCTGTGGCTGGATCCCAATAAAACCAGCCCTTACGACTTTTACCAATATTGGCGCAATGTAGCCGATGCCGACGTAGGAAAATGCCTGGCCTTAATGACCTTCCTGCCCATGGATGAGGTCAACCGTTTAGCAGGCCTGCCGGGTGAACAGATAAACCAGGCCAAAAAAATACTGGCCTATGAGGTAACCAAAATAGTCCATGGCCAGGAAGAAGCTGACAAGGCACAAAGAGCTGCCGATGCGCTCTTTGGCGGCGGCGGGGACGCCCAGGATGTACCTACCACTAAGATAACCATGGCCCAGTTCAAAGACAATGCCAATATAATAGATCTTTTGGTATTTACCGCCATGGCGCCCTCCAAAGGCGAAGCCCGCCGGCTGGTAAACCAGGGCGGAATATATATAAACGACCAAAGGATTAATAGCATCGACCACAGGGTGGATGAACAAGAACTAAAAGATGGCAGCCTGCTCATTAGAAGGGGCAAAAAAACATATCATAGGGTAAAAGTCCATTAATGAGCAGTAATCTATTAACATGTGCCCATCACGGGGCACACCTTTTTTAAAGCTCGCGGTATAAACCCCCGGGCTTTATTTATATACATTACAAGATATACCTTTGCATTGCTACAGCTATGCCAACAGAATATATCAAGGAATAAAACACCCACTTGCCTGCATACCTATACCATACGTTTCAGCACCATACCTATATCATCTGTTCCAGCACCGCTTTTAATGGGTTAAAGGTTATATGGTATCCTTCATCTATTCTTTTGGCGGCAGCCATACCTCTTTGTATACCTTCTTCTAAAAACCGGCTGAAATCTTCGTCATAGTCCCTTATTACAACGTTGAGCTCCGACAGTTTATTCATGGCCTGTTTATTAAGATTTGTCGAGCCTAGGGTTACTATCCTATTATCAACCCGTATCAACTTCCCATGCACCATATTGTCACTTAAATAAACGTTTATTTTTCCAGCCGTACTTTCCATAACACCTTTTAGTACCTTCATATTAAGGTCATGTTGTATGTTGGACCGTACCGGCAGCAGCACATTTATACGAACGCCCCTGTTAGCGCATTCAATTATCTTTTCCATTATATCCTTATCCCCTATATAAGCCATAACAATATCTATTGATTCCCTGGCCGAAGATAAAATTTCGATGATCCTAGGCTTTATATCAAAAATCATCTTGTTATCTTTTTTTGTATTAAAAATAAACTCTACAGGGGATTGCCCATCAAAGGCCGTATCGCCCCTTAGTCGCCGGACAAGCCTTATAACATAACCTGGGTCGGCGATTTCCACCATAAAATCGTTGTATTTCCTACCCAGGGCATCAGTATATACAGTCTTATCCTCTATATTCATGCCTCCCATTATCAGGATGTTCTCATCAAAGATATAATATTTTGAATGGTCTCTCCTGATAGTCCGGTCCTCGACATGTATATTAGGATGATGTACCAATTTGTGGACCAAAGCATTGGGTCTTTGCTTGCGGCTTTTTCCCTTACCCTCCATCGGGTACATAATATCAACGGCTACGGCCATTAACCACAAACCAAGACTAAATTTTTTATGAAAAAAACTCTGTTTGTTTTCCTCGGCTTTTTCAAATATTTCACCCATTTTATCCTTAATAATACATATCTTGACCCCTCTATCTGCGGCATCCACAATTTCTTGGGCAATTTTATTCCCAATCTTGTCATCTCTCCAGATAAACATATTAATGTGGATAGACTGCTTGGCTTCCCGTATCCTCTGAATTATCCTGGCAAAGGCCCTTTCGCCGTCAATCAGCAGCTGTATATCCCTTCCCATAGATAGACCCCCAATATATCCTTTATTTATATAATTCATACCCTTACTTGTACGGTCTGCGAAACAAAGCCATTATTCCCACACCTACCGGTAAACTTTTCAACTTTTCAAGCCTGACCCCATTATTTAAATCAAAATCACCGGTATCCTGTCGGTAATTGCCGTCTGGAAAATATTCCTGCCCGTTATGTCCCTGCCCTCATCATCGAAGGCGATGGCAGGGAGAATTATCAAGTCGGGTATGAACCGCTTCTCCACGCTTTTTATTGTAGACAATATATCCTCCACCACCATTAAACCGGCACATCCGATATTACCGCCGAAGAAATCGTTATTTACTATTTCAATACGAATATCGTACCTGGATACATCATCGTCAAGCAACAACGACAGGGTTTTATGCCCCAAAGGGGATGTGAGGACAAGGGGTTTTTCCGCTCGATTATCCACAATGGTCCTTGTGATTTTGTCTTTTATACTATTATCGATGTCCATATCAAAAACAATACCGGAAGCGGACCTTTCATCCTTTAAGATGCTTAAACACAATACTTCCTTATTTCTGCGTATTGTAAGCCGTGGATTTTTGCCGGCAAAACACCTGTTGAAGGCATCCCACCTGCTTTTAACCCCTTGGCCATTTACCTTAACTATTTCATCTCCCTTTTTTATACCAGCCCTATAGGCCGGCGAATGTCGTATAACGCCACATACCCTTGCAGATAGGTCCTCTATGGAGGGAGGCTCCAATACCACCGGGATGGCAGCTTTCAAAGCAATAACCTGAACATAGTCCTTAAGTTGTCCATAACCAAAATGGGGTAGTAGGCTCAAGTCTTTATTATATTTAGTAAAACCCGGCATGAATATCCTTACCATTTCTGCCGACCGCTCCTCCAACCAGGCCACGGTATTTTTCAGGTCATCCCACCCTGTAATATGGGGCATGGCCACAATACTTCCGGTATATGGTATGCCATACCTGTTAAGAAGTTCCACCGCCCTGTCTACCTTTTCCTGTTGACCCAAGCCCAGCTTTGTACGGTTTAATGCGTCGCAGCTGTTAACCGATAGTGTGATGTTTACGGGACCGTATTCTGCCAGCGACCCCGCCAGTTTATCATCCATCAAAAGACCGTTGGTAGTGATGTTTATAACGCTTCGGGGGAAATCCAGCCTTATCATTTCCAAAGCCTCTGTAAAATGTTCGTATAACAGGGGCTCACCCTCCATAATCCTAGATGCCGACTCCCCTATTAAAATCCTTTTGTCCGGTGACAGAAACTGAATTATATCCTCCACCTCATCCGTTACCAAAGGTGGTATAGCATATACATCCAGCCCTTGAGGATTCTGGCGGTGGCTGCAAAAGGCACACTTTACATTACATCGAGAGGTTAGGGGCAGGATATTGTATTTATATGCAGTGGTAAAAAGTCTTTCCATGGTTGCTTGCTTCATTTTCATGTATCCTCCATTTACTCCCAGAGCGGTATCTTTATACCATATACATAATACTGTCGATCATCAAAGTTTTATTAAGTGAAATTCATTATTAATCCACATTATCCACAATGTTATCCACAGGCAAAAGCTTGTCCTTGATACCCTATGGTCTTTTTTCCACATTATTCACATATACATATCAACACATTGTGAGTAAGTGGACAAGGATTTATGGTTTACATAATAATATTATCGTATCCCAAGCCCCTGGGTGCCAGTAGTCATAAACCCAGGGACGCTTGGGCATTGAGGGTCAAATCCGACCTGTATCCCTTCAGCAGCCTGTAATACCCAGCACATCCCACCATGGCTGCGTTGTCGGTACATAGGATAGGGGAGGGGTAGTATACCTTTACACCGGCATCCCTGCCCTTTTTCATAATCTCTTTCCTCAATAGACTGTTGGAGGCCACACCCCCAGCCAGGGCAACGATGTCATAGCCTTTATCCCGTGCACCCCTAAGGGTATTATTAACCAATACATCCACCACCGCCCTTTGGAAGCTGGCGGCTACGTCCTCAACTACTATTGTATTACCTGCCTGTTTCTGTCTGTTAATGTAATTCAGTACCGCGGTTTTAAGGCCGCTGAAGCTAAAATCCAAGGATCCATCGTCCATGTACACCCTTGGGAAATCTATGGCATGGTCATTGCCCGATAAAGCCTCCCGGTCTATCAGAGGTCCCCCGGGATAACCCAGGCCTAAGGCCCTGGCCACCTTGTCGTAGGCCTCACCTGCCGCATCGTCCCGGGTCCGGGCCAGTACGTTAAAGGTACAATAATCCCGCACTTCCACCAGATGGCTGTGCCCTCCGGAAGCCACCAGGCATATAAAGGGTGGTTCTAGCTGGCTATGGTCCACAAAATTGGCACATATGTGGCTCTCTATATGGTGTACACCGATTAAAGGGATATCCAGGGCAAAGGCCATGGCCTTTGCCGACGATACCCCCACCAGCAGTGCCCCCACCAGCCCCGGGCCATAGGTAACGGCTATGGCATCAAGCTGCCCAAAACCTACCTTGGCCTCATCCAAGGCCTGTTGTATTATACTTTGTATTACCTCTATATGTTTCCTGGAGGCTATCTCCGGTACCACGCCCCCATATACTCTGTGTAGTTTTATCTGAGATGAAATAATATTGGACAGCACCTCCCTGCCGTTTTTAACCACAGCAGCGGATGTCTCGTCACAGGATGTTTCTATTGCCAGTATGATTATATCGTCCATTGCCCACTCCTTAGCTATAATATTTGCAGTTTATATATTGTCAGGTTCAAGGGGGAGGTTTCGCATATGCCATGACACATCTGTCAGTTGTTTAACATAGTCGATTGACGATATCTCTACTCCCGCTTCCCGGGCTATATCCCCTTTTTCCATACCCATATCCAGTCCTGCCAGTATAATGTCAAGTTTGTCGTAACTTAAGTTCAGGGTCTGTTCATCGGTCAATCCCGGAGCCAGATCGGGAGTCGGTGCCTTTTCTATAATGGATCGGGGTACATTGAGAAATTCAGCCAGCTCAAACACCTGAGTTTTATATAGACCTGCTATTGGATCAAGGTCTGAGGCACCATCGCCATATTTAACAAAAAGTCCGGTCATTTTTTCGCTCCTGTTGCTTGTGCCCAGTACCATATAGTTTTTCATTTCACCATAATAATAAAGGATAGCCATCCTCAAGCGGTGTTTGATACGGTAATACGCAATATCCCTTTGCAGTTGGGGATTGCCCACACCGCCTTTCAGCGTCTTTATAAAGGTGGTACCTTTTTCATCGTCATATTTTTTATGCTTATTGGCTACATACCTTTCCTGTATGCTTCTGGGTATAAATAATGGTGAAGGTTCCAGCCTGTATACACCAATCTTTTTAAGCAACGGTGTTATGCTTATCTCCTTCATGGGTACGCCAAGGGCATCAGATACTTCAAGGGCATCATGATAGCTCTTGCCGCTGCTGTCCCGCTCCGGTAGGAACAGCATCTCGACCCTGTCTTTGCCCAGGGCCCTTACAGCCAAAAAGGCTACCAGTGCTGAGTCTATACCCCCGCTGTTTCCCAGTATACAGCCTTCACGGTTATACCTTTCCATTGTATTTTTTATAAAATCCCCTAATTTATCGGTTAAGGCCTGGGGGTCCTTAATATTTAGTCTTTCTTTAATTCTCACTTATGCCTTCATCCCCTCTCAACATATGTATTTATATGCCCTTTTTCCACATTATTAAGGCATCCTCCTTGTTATCGGCATAATATCCCTTCCTTACCCCTGCAATACAAAACCCCAGCTTTTTATACAGGTTTTGGGCTATAAAATTGGTGCTCCTGACCTCCAGGGTCAGCTTTTCTATCCTCATTTTCCTTGCAAGGATTATAAGATTCTCCATCAGTTTAAGGGCTACCTTGTTTCCCCTATAATCGGGATGAACGGCAAGGTTGGTTATATGCCCCTCATCAAGGATTACCCACATACCCACATAACCTATAACCCGGTTACCGGTTCGGGCTACCAAATACCTGGCGCATTGATTTTTCTCCACTTCCATTCTAAAGGATTCTTCAGACCATGGCAGGCTGAAGCACAGCCTCTCAATGTCCAGCACCTGGTCTATGTCCTCCGATGTCATGGCGGAAATCACAATATCCCTATACTCCAAAACAATCCCCTCTTAAGGCACACTTTTTTTCTAGTTCCCTCTCAGCCTGGGATTTTCTAAGATAAAAGGGCGTCAGGGTCATGGCATCATGGGTTTGCCCCCTGTTAAACCCTTTAACAGCCAGCCAAGCTATGGATGATGCCCTTTGAAGCATTAGGTTGGGCGGCGGGAAGAATACTACATCACCCAATTCTTCCATAATAACCTCCTTATAAACGGGTACACCGTCTCCCACCATAAGTACCCTCTGCCCTTTGTCCTTCAAGAGCCGGGTAAGGTCTTTAACCGGCAGGGCCATAAAATCGCCCTCCAGCTGTGGCCCATCCTCCGACCACCTATATATACCGGTATATACCTGCTGCCGACGGGCATCCATTATGGGGCAGATATAACCGTCAAAACCCGCACCGTTGCAGGCCAGGCCATCTAAGGTATAGACTCCTATAACAGGCTTTGACATGCAGTGGGCAAGAGCCTTTACAGTGGCTACCCCTATCCTCAGCCCGGTAAAGGACCCGGGGCCCATGGCCACGGCAAACAAGTCAATGTCTTCAATCTTTACCTCGCAATCCTTCATGATATCATTCACCATGGGCATCAGCCGTTGGGAATGGGTCTTTTTATGATTAAGGTTATACTCGCATATCACCTTCTGCTCATCGGCTATGGCAGCCGATGCTGTATTGGATGACGTATCAATTGCCAGGACTAACACTTTTTATAGCCTCCTCCAGTTCTACGTATCTCTTGCCCCATCCTTTAATATGAAATACCCTGATGTTTTCCCCACTGCCATGGGTTATCTTTATCCATAGTTTTTCTTCAGGCAGCAGTTCCACAATCCTCTCCGGCCATTCAACCACCACTACACCGTCACTATAGAAGTATTCCTCATATCCGATATCAAACAGTTCATCGGCATGGGTTAGCCTGTATACATCAAAATGGTAAAGGGGTGTAGGACCATGATATTCGTTTACAATGGTAAAGGTAGGGCTGGTCACATAATCCTCTATTCCCATTCCCCTTGCCAAGCCCTGGGTGAAGGCAGTTTTGCCGGCACCAAGGTCGCCCTGCAGGCACAGAATATCTCCTTTCCTCAGCATTTGACCTATATAAGCGGCTATGGCACCGGTCTGCTCAGGTGATGTGGATGTTATCTCAACCATCCTGTCACTCCTTTTTTATCCTTACTGTATATTTTAACCAATATATCTTATATCACTCATTCTATACTAGTAAGCAGTTGTTATACTCATTCTATATCTACAAGGAAAAAACTGCAATAAACAATAATCAATTTATGTGATTTTTGTAATGTCCTTGTAGACAATCATCCTAAATATTATAAGTAATTCAGCCACCGACAGCCGTAAGTTTAAAAAACGATAAAGGAATTGTTGTATTTTTATACATATTAATGTATAATTATAAAAAATATAGATGGGGGGCTACCCTTTAAATGGATATAAAGACCATACAAGACTTGGATCAAAAATATTATTTCAATACCTTCGGTCAAAGGCTGCTGGTAGCCTTTGAAAGGGGAGAGGGTATAAGATTATACGATAGCGAAGGTAACGAGTATCTGGATTTCGTGGCGGGTATAGCCGTCAATTGCCTGGGTTATAATCACCCAGCCCTGACAGGTGTCTTAAAGGAACAGGTAGAAAGGCTGATACACACCTCCAGCCTATATTACATAGAGCAGCAGGCAGAGGCTGCAAGGCTAATAGTCCAAAACAGCTGCGGGAATAGGGTATTCTTCTGCAACAGCGGAGCCGAGGCCAATGAAGGAGCAATAAAGCTGGCACGGAAATACTTCAAGGAGATGGGTACGGATAAATATGAAATCATCACCCTTCAAAACTCATTCCACGGAAGGACAATGACAACCCTGGCAGCCACCGGTCAGCAAAAATACCAACTACCATATAAGCCTTTAACTCCAGGTTTCAAGCATGTGGAGTTTAACAACCTGGCGGCTCTTGAAAAAGCAGTATCAAATAATACCTGTGCCATAATGTTAGAAGTAATTCAAGGGGAAGGCGGGGTCTGCGTAGCGGACACCGGGTACCTCAAGGGTGTCAAAAAATTATGTGATAACCTAGGCATATTGCTGATATTTGACGAGGTACAGACAGGCATAGGCCGGACAGGTAAGCTCTTCGCCTACCAGCATTTTGATATTGAACCGGATATATTTACCCTGGCCAAGGGTCTGGGGGGCGGTGTACCCATCGGCGCCCTGGTGGCCAAGGAAAAAGTGGCCTCGGCCTTTAAACCCGGTGATCATGGTTCCACCTTCGGTGGAAATCCGCTGGCCTGCACCGCTGCCTGCACCGTTCTGGAAACGATATTAAAGCCGGGATTTATGGATAATGTTCAAGAAACCGGCCAATATTTAAAGGACAGGTTACAGAATTTAAAAGACCAGTTTGATTTTATCTGCGATGTCAGAGGTCTGGGGCTGATGCTGGGCCTTCAGTTAAAGAACACCATAGACGGAAAGGACATTGTATACAGGTGCCTTGAGCAAGGACTGTTAATCAATTGTGCCGGTAATAATACCTTAAGGTTTGTACCCCCGTTGATAGTAACCAAATCCGATGTTGATATTTTGGTTGAAAAACTACAGGACATTTTCATGGATCTATATGGAAAGGCGTGAAATATTTGAAGTCATTACTGGTTTTACAAGACGGAACATACTTCGAAGGTATAGCCTTTGGGGCAGAAGGAGAAGCCTTAGGAGAGGTAGTATTCAACACCTCCATGACCGGTTACCAGGAAATACTGACAGACCCTTCCTATAACGGACAAATGATTGCTATGACCTATCCGCTGATAGGCAATTGCGGTTTTAATGGAGAGGACGTAGAGTCCGCCAAGCCATGGGCCCGGGGATTTATAGTAAAGGAATTATGCGAATACCCTAGCAACTGGCGGTGTACAATGACGCCCCAGGAATACTTTAAAAAGAATAATATAGTCGGCATTATGGATGTTGATACGAGGCAGCTCACCCACCACCTGCGAAACCATGGGAGCCTATATGGAATAATCTCTACTTCCTGCAAGGATGTACCCTCCCTGGCAGCAAAGGCTCAGAGGTTTTCCCTCAATAAATATAACCTGGTAGCCCAGGTATCCACTGAAAAGCCAAAACACATTATGGGTAAGGGACCTAGAATTGTACTTTTAGACCTGGGTGTAAAGGAAAGTATCCTTTGTTTACTTAAAAAAATGGAGTGTGAAGTATATATAATGCCCTGGAATACCACTTCCCGGGAAATAATGGCTCTAAATCCCGACGGTATTTTACTGTCCAACGGTCCCGGGGATCCTGCAGGGCTTAAGGAAGTAATAATGACAGTCAAGGAGCTTATAGGATACAAGCCCATACTGGGTTTATGCCTTGGGTATCAGATACTGGGCATTGCACTAGGAGGCAGGACCTACAAACTTAAATTCGGCCATCACGGTGCCGGTCATCCGGTAAAGGACTTGAAAAACAACAGAATATGTATAACCAGTCAAAACCATAACTATGCCCTGGGTGATAACATCGGCAGCGACATAATAATAACCCATAGAAATATAAACGACCAAACGGTGGAAGGTTTTTTCCACCGCAATTATCCCATAATAGGCCTTCAATTTCATCCAGAAAACCCGTACGATCCTTTGGAAACCGGCAATGAATTCCAGAAATTTATGGACTATGTTTCCAACGCAACCAGTTAATTGCTACAAGGAGTGAGATTTTATGCCTAAAAGGCAAGACATAAAAAAGGTCATGGTGATAGGCTCCGGTCCTATAATCATCGGCCAGGCGGCAGAATTTGATTACTCGGGCACCCAGGCCTGTAAAGCCCTTAAGGAAGAGGGTGTGGAGGTAGTACTGGCAAACAGTAATCCCGCCACTATTATGACGGATACCGATATGGCAGACAGGGTATACATAGAACCCCTTACCCTGGATGTAGTGTATAAAATATTGAAAAAGGAAAGACCCCAGGGAATACTTCCCACCTTAGGCGGACAGACCGGCCTTAACCTGGCAGTCAGCCTGTCAAAGAGCGGAATACTGAATGAACTAAATATTGAACTTTTGGGCACCTCACTATCCTCCATTGAGAAGGCAGAAGACAGAGAACTGTTTAAAAAAACCATGGAGGAAATAGGAGAAAAGGTGCCCCTCAGCACGATTGCCACCTCTTTGGACCATGCCATGGACTTTGCCCGCCAGGTAGGTTTCCCCATAATTATACGTCCCGCCTATACCCTGGGCGGTACCGGCGGCGGTATAGCCCATGACATGGAGGAGTATAAAAGCATAGTTGCCAAGGGCCTTAAAAACAGTATCATCCACCAGGTATTGTTGGAACAAAGCGTGGCCGGCTGGAAGGAAATAGAGTACGAAGTGATACGGGACGGCTCGGACAACTGCGTTATAATATGCAGCATGGAAAACATCGATCCGGTGGGCATCCATACCGGAGACAGTATTGTAGTAGCGCCTGTACAAACCCTTACCGACAGAGAATACCGAATGCTAAAAAATGCCTCGATTAAAATAATAAGGGCCCTTGATATAAAGGGTGGTTGTAATATACAATTTGCCTTAAATCCAAATAGTTTCGAATACGCAGTTATAGAAGTCAACCCCAGAGTAAGCCGTTCCAGTGCCCTGGCTTCAAAGGCCACCGGTTACCCCATCGCCCGGGTAGCGTCAAAGATAGCAATAGGCTTGGATTTGGACGAAATACCCAACTCCGTTACCAAAAACACTTGGGCTTGCTTTGAACCAACCATAGATTATGTGGTAACCAAGGTACCCCGCTGGCCCTTTGATAAATTTTGCAACGCCAACCGCCATCTGGGTACCCAGATGAAGGCTACCGGCGAGGTTATGGCCATCGGCCGCACCTTTGAAGAGTCATTGCTTAAAGCCATAGATTCTTTGGATATAGGGCTTAACTACCACCTTGGCATGGAGAAAATATCCACATGGACCGATGAGGAAATTCTCTCATCCTTAAAGAACCCCAACGATGAACGGATTTTTGTACTGTCCGAAGCCCTGATTAGAGGATATTCCATCGAGAGGATAGTAAAGCTTACATCCATTGACAAGTTCTTTGTCAATAAATTAAATAATATTGTCAAGCTCAGCCAACTTCTTAAGGAAAAAACCATTGACACCTTGGATTACCATACCCTGTACAAATGCAAAAAGTATGGTTTTAGCGATTCATATATAGCCAATATATTAAATACCACAGAGGATAGGGTAACTCAACTAAGGGAACAACATAACTTAAAGGCGGTATACAAGATGGTGGATACCTGTGCCGCAGAGTTTGAAGCCGCAACACCTTATTATTATTCCTGCTATGAAAAATATGACGAAGTCAAAGTTTCAGACAAACCCAAGGTCATAGTACTAGGCTCCGGCCCCATCCGAATAGGTCAGGGAATAGAGTTTGACTACTGCAGTGTTCATTCGGTAAAAACACTGAAGGAAAAGGGTATCGAAGCCATTATAATAAACAATAATCCCGAAACAGTAAGTACCGACTTTGACACCTCAGATAAGCTCTATTTCGAACCCCTTACCAAGGAATGTGTGCTAGATGTTATACAAAAGGAAAGGCCCATGGGCGTAATTGTGCAGTTTGGAGGCCAAACCGCCATCAACCTGGCAGAGGACATAGCCAATGCCGGTATAAGGGTGCTGGGTACAGCAGTAGAGGATATAGACAAAGCCGAAGACAGGGACAAATTTATGGCTGTCTTAAAAAGCTTAAACATCCCCCTGCCACCAGGCAGTGCGGCCACATCCCTAAAGCAGGCCCGGGAAATAGCCCAAGATATAGGCTACCCGGTACTGGTAAGGCCATCCTATGTACTAGGGGGCAGGGCCATGGAAATCGTATATAACCAGGATGAACTGGATAATTATATGACTATGGCGGTAAATGCGTCCTCCAAGCACCCGGTACTCATAGATAAATACATTTTGGGAAAGGAAATAGAAATCGACGGTATAGCCGACGGTAAAGACGTAGTTATTGTGGGTATAATGGAACACATAGAACGGGCAGGGGTACACTCCGGAGACAGTATAGCCATATACCCTACCCAGGGAGTACCCAAGCAAGTCAAAGATACCATAATCCAGTACAGTATAGACATCGGCAGGGCACTAAACATCAAGGGTTTATTCAATATACAGTTTGTAATGGACGACCAAAGCAGGGTGTATGTATTAGAAGTCAACCCCAGGGCCAGCCGTACTGTACCCATACTCAGTAAGGTAACGGGCATACCCATGATACCGATAGCCACTGATATTATGTTGGGTAAAACATTGAAAGAATTGGGGTATTACACCGGTTTGGTAAACGAACCAAACCTGGTCACCGTTAAGGCACCGGTCTTTTCCTTTGCAAAGCTTACGACGGTGGACACCTTTTTAGGCCCGGAGATGAAATCAACCGGTGAGGTAATGGGTACTGATACCTGTTATACAAAGGCATTGTACAAGGCCATGCTGGCCTCAGGCATTGAGATACCGAAGGGCGGCAATGTACTCTTTTCCATTGCCGACAGGGATAAAGAGGAAAGCATACCCATAGCAAGGCAACTGCTGGAGCTTGGGTTTACCGTAATGGCGACGGATGATACCTATATCTCCTTTGTAGACCAAGGCCTGGATGCCGTCAAAATCGACAAGGAATTAGTCAGTGAAGCCATAAAAAATGACTGTATATCCCTGATAATCAATACACCCACCAAGGGTAAAAACAATGGTAGATACGGCTTTAACTTAAGGCGTACCGCCATGGAGTTTAACGTACCGTGTATTACATCCTTGGATACGGCAAAGGCCATAGTAATGGTGCTGCAGGATAGACAGGATCTGCATCTTGACATAATATCCCTTAATGAATATCGATGAAAATCAGTAAAAGCCTATCTTTAGGTCAATTGATTTAGATCAATAGATAATGTATGGGTAATATACAAAAAGATGATACTGCAGCTGATACTCAAGATGATACTCAAGCCGATACTGAAGATGATACTGCAGCTGATAGAAAACAATTGCTGCCGGTGTGCAGTGTAATTTTCAATAACGTCGGAAAGCTGAATTAGGGGTAAAAGATACAGCTAAAAATATAGATAAGGATAAATGAAATTAGGAGGTACCAATATGGATTTGGACTTGTATAACTATAAAAAGAAAAAGGCCTTTTCTCAGAAGCATTTGCTTGGGCTTAGCTACCTTACCGATGATGAAATATATCAGATACTCAGCCTGGCCCTAAAACTAAAGGATGAGAATAAAATGGGAATTGCCCACCATCATCTGAAGGGGAAAACCCTGGGCATGATATTTCAGAAATCTTCTACCCGTACCAGAGTTTCCTTTGAAGTGGGCATATACCAATTAGGAGGTTGCGGCTTGTTTCTAAGCTCCGCAGATCTACAACTGGGTAGGGGAGAAACGATCGAAGACACGGCCCGGGTACTGTCCCGGTATCTCGACGGCATAATGATACGGACTTATAAACAGCAGGATGTTGAGGACCTTGCCAAATATGGTACCATACCCGTTATCAACGGCCTAACCGATCTATTGCATCCCTGTCAGGTTTTGGCTGACTTAATGACAATATATGAAGTAAAACATCGCTTTAAGGGGTTAAAGCTGGCCTATATAGGTGATGGCAACAACATGGCCCATTCGCTGCTGGTGGGATGTTCCAAGGTAGGCATGGACATAGCCGTAGCATGTCCCAAGGGGTACGAACCCAATGCGGAAATAGTGGCCCTGGCTCAGGAAAATGCCGGATTCCATGGCAGCAGCGTCACCATCACCAAAGATCCCCAAAAGGCCATTGAAAATGCAGATTGTGTTTATTCGGATGTTTGGGCCAGCATGGGCCAGGAAGACGAGATAAATACCCGCATGTCGACTTTTAAAGGTTTTCAAGTAAATAAGGAACTATTTAGTCAGGCTAAAAAAGACGCCATCTTCCTTCATTGTTTACCCGCCCATAGGGGTGAAGAGGTAACGGAAGATGTTATTGACGGCAGCCAGTCTGTGGTATTTGATCAGGCCGAAAATCGACTTCATGCCCAAAAGGCTGTAATGGTGCTGTTAATGGGACGACAAAAATAGAATCCCGAAATTATTAGGGGGTGTCAAAATAATGGATATAGAGGTGCGAAAGGCTACAATAGATGATATACCTGATATATACGAAATTATTAAGGAAGCCTTTTTAAAATACTCCCAGGACCTGGGTATACCCCATAAGGTAGCCGCATTAAACGAAGATTATAAGACCATAGAACACGATATAAAAACCAAAAATGTTTATATAGCTTTTCTTGACGGAAAACCGGTGGGCTCTATTAGGTACCATATGATTTCTGATGATACCGCATACATAAGCAGGTTCGGTGTAAAGCTTACCAGCCAGAAATGTGGAGTGGGCAAGGCACTTATGTTGGCAGTGGAAAGGGACGTGGTAAAGAAAGATAAGGGTAGGATGATCGCCCTCCACACCTGTTCAAAGATGTTCAGCCTGGTAAGGTTTTACTACGGTTTGAATTATTATATCCATTCCACTTCCACAGAGAAGGGCTACATAAGGGCCCTCCTCTACAAAGAATTGGGGTCAGGCTTGAAAAGTTGAAAAGTTGTGGGAGTCAAGTTACTCCTTACCAAATCCCTTGCCTTTTCCAGGCATGCAATAGTTTCGTAATAACCTTCGTATCTCCTTAAAGGGCTTAGGCTTAAATCGACAGCCCGGTCAATGGTTTTTCCACGAAGGATATTGGCTATTATCTCGGCCAAAACACCGGCCGGCAGGTAACCGGAAGATGGGAAGGAGGTTGCCAGATCCCCCTTCCCATGCCCCTTTTCCATGCATCTACGCATCCAGCGGCAGTAGCCAGAGACATCTAGGTATCATCGGTATAAGTCCCGGCCGCGAATCCGCCCCAGCTATCAAGATCTTTTATCCCGCCATCGCCATATTTCTCCATGATTTGCCGTAAACTTAAAAACTCCACCGGCGCTTCTAAAGCATCACCAAATGCCAGGCCTAACATACATCCTTTGTATCTTTTTTTCATCAATTTTTCTCCCGGGCTTCCTCTTTATCGTTGAGCTTGAGTAACCACCCCGTTGGTTCGCCGGTTTTGGTCGAACTGGCCCAACCGCTCAGGACATAACCGCCATCATCGGTCTGGGCTACAAAGTTAAAAGCGTCTGGGTTTTTGCCACCGAAGGTATATGACCATACTTCCTGGCCTTGTCCATCGGTCTTGATCACCCAACCATCATCAATACACGGAAAACCGCTGGAATCTTTTGTTCCGGTACAACCCGCCAGGATGAAACCACCGTCAACAGTTTCCAGCGCTTTGTATAGTGTGTCTCCGATGCTGGTATCATAGGTGCGTGACCAGACTTCCTGACCTTCGGAACTCACCTTGAGCAACCACCCGTCAAAATCTGTAGCGTCGCTCAATTGAGTCTGGCCTGCTATTATATATCCCCCATCCTTAGTAGTACTGACAGAGAAAAAAACATCCTGAAGGTCGCCACCGAAGGATTTTGACCATAATACTTGGCCGTCTGGGTTAAGTTTGATAAGCCATCCGTCATAACTGCCATTGACCGGGGAAATAGTTTCTCCGACCAGAATATATCCACCATCACCGGTTTCAACTATTGAATGGATCAAGTCGTCTTTACTATCGCCAAAGTTATGGGACCAGATTTCTTTGCCTTGGGCATCGGTTTTTATCAACCAACCGTCATTATACCGTTCATCATTGGGAAAATTGGACCAACC
>JBMNSO010000001.1:0-41088 GCA_050945235.1 Mahellales bacterium | reverse complement strand
GTACCTCCTCAGCTTTAAAGCCGGCTTCGGTAAGATGCTTCAGATCCCGAGCCAGGGTTGCCGGGTTGCAGGATACGTACACCACCCTTTTGGGTCTGATGTCCACCATAGCCTCCAACAGCTTTGCGTCACAACCCTTTCGCGGCGGGTCCAGGACCACAACATCCGCCTTTATCCCTTGAGCTTTAAGGTCGGCCATCAGATCCTCTGCCTTGCCGGTCAGATAGGAGACATTGTCCACATTATTTATCCTGGCATTTTCCCGGGCATCCTCCACCGCCTGTTTTACTATCTCCAGGCCGTAAACCTTCAAGGCCCTTTGAGCAATGAACAATGAGATGGTACCTATACCACAATAGGCGTCTATCACCGTCTCATGTCCGGTTAGGTTGGCATACTCCAATGCCTTGTCGTACAGTACCTTGGTCTGCTGGGGATTTACCTGAAAAAAGGACAAGGGTGATATTTTAAACTTAAAAGGTCCTATACTATCGTATATATACCCCCTGCCGTATAGCACCCTGGACCTTTCACCCAGTATCACGTTGGTCCTTCTATTGTTAATGTTTTGTACTATTCCCTTAAGGAAAGGTACCGCCTTCCTCAACATACCTATTAACTGTTCTTTATGGGGTAGTTCCGATTTGGTGGTTACCAGTACCACCATGGCTTCCTCCAATGCAAAACTGCACCTTGTCATCACATGTCGGACCACACCCTGGCCGGTCACCTCGTCATAGGGTCTGACGTCATAGGCGTCCATATACTCCTTTACCACAGGTATAACAGCCTCATTTATCCCATGCTGTATAACGCAGCAGGGATTGTCAATGATATCATGGCTCCGAGCGGCATAGAAACCTATAACGATATTACCGTCCTTCTCACCCACAGGAAACTGGGCTTTGTTTCTATATTGCCAGGGATGGGCCATCCCGAGGGTGGGAAGCACCCTTATATCTTTAAGTCCTCCTATCCTTTCGAGTATATCCTTAACCATATTTTGTTTGTAGACAAGCTGGGCTTCATAATCATAATGCTGCAGCGAACACCCACCGCATCTCTTAAAAACTGGGCACCTGCTGTCTATCCTGTCCCTGGAGGGTTGCAGTACCTCCAGCAGCTTTCCGTAACCATAGCTCTTTTTTACCTTAACCATCTTTATCTTCACCCATTCACCGGGCAGGGCGCCTTCTACAAAGACGGTATAATTGTTAATCCGGCCTACGCCTTCGCCGTTAACTCCCAATCTTTCTATATAAACTTCATAATCCTTGTTCTTTTCTACCGGCGGTATATCCTTCATAAACTTCCAATCCTCTTTTCGATAAATATGCTGTCCATGTGATATGGATATAATATCAGAATACCAGTCTTATTACAATTTAACAAAAACCCCGTTTCCTTAACAAAGATTTACCTTTATAAAGTTCTCTAACAACTATATAATAATAGCATAATCTTATTATGGAGGTATGCCCATGAATATTCTAACCAATATGCAGGTTTCTATAGACAAAGAAGGGCTTTATAAACAAATTGGATATAAGGATATATCAGCAATTGCACCTGCCGTAAAGGAATCCATAGAACAACTGATTTCGTACGGTCTAAAGCTCATTGAGCCTAAACTTGCGGTTAAGAGATGTGATATAGAAGTTCAGGTGGATAAAAACCGGATATTAATAGAAGGTGATATATATTTTAACGGAGAGTTTATTACAAAACACCTTAAAAACTGTACCCAAATAGTAATATTTCTGGCAACGGTAGGACCGACCATTTCAAAGGAAATCGACGAAGCCTTCAAAGAAAATGACTACCTTAAGGCAATGGTATTGGATGGGTTGGCCGACCGCGCCATAGAAAATATCATCATGCAGTACTGGAACCAATTGGTGGAGGATATTCAGGCGGAAGGCTTAGGCATAACCGGATTTATTAACCCGGGTCACTTGGATTTCGGCGTTGACCAACAAAGGGCGGTGTTTAAGATTTTAGACGGCAGCAAGATTGGACTTAGCCTAACGGACTCCTGCTTGATAATGCCTATCAAGTCGGCTTCGGGGCTCTTCGGACTGGGAAAAGGCATAGGCATATCCAAGGACAACCATAATTGCCAGCACTGCACCATAAAGGACTGCCCCAATAGGTCATCAGAATATGTTATCTCCAAATAAAAAATGTTGTGGATCCGGTCTCTATCATGCGCCGGATCCTTTTTATAAGGTACCTTCGGACAATATCTCTTGTACCCGGCAGTATTAACAGTAAACCTATAATATCGGTAACTATGCCCGGCACTACCAGTAAAATGCCTCCGATCAATACACACAATCCGTTGACCAAATTGGCACCGGGCATAATACCTTCCCTAATGTCCCTTTTTATATTGTTCAGGATGGCAATACCCTGGGATTTTGCCAACATAATTCCGACAACACCTGTAGCTAACAAAATCAACAAGGTATATCCCAGACCTATATATTGTCCCAGCTTGATAAGTATCAACAGTTCTACAACGGGAACCACAATAAACAAAAGTATCAATCTTTTGAGCAATAATATACCTCCCGCAGACACATTTTAAATAACAGCCATCAAAGCCTCGTACACCTCTTTATTGTCCTTTTTAATGTTAATCGGCTTCATCCGCGCGTTGGTAAACACATGAACCGTTTTACCCTCAGCCAGTAGCTGGTTGGTAGCTTCATTAAGCACCTTGTAGCCAAAGGTCAGTCTTAACCCCTTGAACTCTTTAATGGTAGTTTCAATTATCAAACTGTCGTCATATCTTGCCGGCGCTTTATAATGACATCCCGTCTCAATTAGTGGCAATAGTATACCCTCCTGCTCTATGTCCCGATATGAAAACCCCAGTTCCTTAAAAAACTGTGTACGGGCCACCTCAAACCATGGATAATAATTGGAATGGTGTGCTATACCCATCTGGTCCGTTTCCTTATATCTAACGGTAATTCTGGTTCTTGTAACTTTCATATTTCCCCTCCGCATTTACTATACAAGTCTTTACAGAATCTCAGCCTTCCCGTTAAAGATAAAACCCCTTAATGGATCTACCGTTACTATACTTCCATCATATAACGTTTCCGTAGCCTCCTGGGCACCTACGATAACCGGTATTTCCAGGGCAATGCCTACCACAGCTGCATGGGATGTAACACCCGGCTCTTCCACTATTAATGCGGCAGCCTTTTTTATATAGGGCATCATAGCATTATTGGTATTGGTCGCAACTATTATATCCCCCTCCCGGAACTTCTCCCGGGCCTGCATAGAGTTCTTGACAATGCATACCCTACCATAGGCCGTCTTGTTACCTATACCTGTTCCCTTAAGGAGTATATCCCCTACTATGTGTACCTTAATGAGGTTCGTGGTACCACTCATTGCCGAGGGCACACCGGCCGTAATGACTACCAGATCACCGTTTTTGACCATACTTGTATTTACGGCTATATCAACGGATTGCTCTATCATATCATCGGTATTGTCCATGGTGGGCACCAGAAAGGGTTGAACTCCCCATACCATGGACAGCTTATAATACGTATGGGTGTTGATAGTGGTTGCTATAATAGGTGCTTTGGGCCGGTGCTTGGAAACCATCCGGGCAGTATACCCTGACTTTGTAGCCGTAATTATGGCAGAAGCGCCCAGGTCATGGGCGGTGGTACAGGTGGAATGGCAAATGGCATTGGTTACCGTCGGCTTCACCGATAGGTCCATACCATGGGAGTCCCTACCATAGTTGATACTGTTTTCCACCCTGCTGGCAATCCTGGACATGGTCTTTATGGTTTCTATGGGATACTTGCCAATGGCGGTCTCCCCCGAAAGCATTATGGCATCGGTACCGTCATATATGGCGTTGGCAACATCGCTGGTCTCCGCCCTGGTAGGCCTGGGGTTGCGTATCATGGAATCCAGCATTTGTGTAGCCGTTATTACCGGTTTGCCTGCTGCATTACACTTACGGATAATTCTCTTTTGCACTATCGGCACCTCTTCTATAGGTATTTCCACCCCCAGATCGCCCCGGGCTATCATTATTCCATCCGACACCGCTATGATGTCGTCAATATTGTCTACCCCCTCCTGATTCTCGATCTTTGAGATTATATCTATATATTGCCCATTGTTTTCTTCAAGTATCTTCCTTATTTCCAAGACATCGGAGGGCCGTCTGACAAAGGATGCTGCAACAAAATCTATACCGTTTTTTATGCCGAACTTTATGTCCTCTACATCCTTGTCCGTCAGGGAAGGCAAATTTAAATTTACACCGGGAATGTTAATCCCTTTTTTATTACCTAATATCCCGCCGTTGATAACGGTGCAAATTATATTCCTGTCATCTAGGTCCTTAACCTCAAGCTGGATTAAGCCATCGTCCAGTAAAATCTTACACCCTCTTTGAATATCTTGGGCCAGACGTTTATATGTTATACTTACTTTTTTGTCATTACCGGTTATATCATCGGCTGTCAATACAAACTCCTGTCCGCTTACCAGATCCACCCTGTGGTTTTCCACCATACCGGTTCTAATTTCAGGTCCACCGGTATCCAACAATATGGCCAGAGGAGCATTTAATTTCTCTCTGACCTTTTTTATCATGTTTATTATTTTCACATATTCTTGATAATTACCATGGGAAAAGTTCAGCCTTACTACATTGGTTCCATAGGATACCAAATCGGTCAACACCTTTTCGCTACTTGTTGACGGTCCAATGGTACTGACAATTTTTGTTTTTCGCATATCTATTCCCGTCCTTATATGGATAATATACTGGCCAGTTTATACATCTCTACATCAAAGTCCTTTTTCATCTTGAGGGCCTCCTCTATATCAAAATCCTCCAGCTTGCTGTTTTTAATACCTATTACTCTGTTGCTGGCACCGCCTATCAACAGTTCCACTGCCTTGGCACCCATTACGCTGGCTAGTATCCTATCCCGGGCGGTAGGGCTGCCCCCCCTTTGGATATGACCGAGTATCGTAGCACGGGTTTCTATACCGGTCTTTTCCTGGATCCGCTGTCCCAGTTCTATGGAACCACCTACACCTTCGGCCAGGATAATTATACTATGTAGTTTGCCCCTGTTTTTGCCCTTTATCAGTTTCTTACAAACCCCATCTATATCAAAACCCATCTCCGGTACTATTATACTCTCGGCACCACCGGCCAATCCTGCATACAGAGCAATATCACCGCTGTGCCTGCCCATTACTTCTATTATATTTGCCCTTTCATGAGACGTGGCAGTATCCCTTATCTTATTGATAGCATCTATCACCGTATTAAGGGCTGTATCAAAACCTATACTAAAATCTGTACAGCCTATATCATTATCAATGGTACCCGGAATGGCTACGGTAGGTACACCTAATTTACTCAGGTCCCTAGCACCCCTGAAGGAACCGTCTCCCCCAATTACCACGACACCGTCTATGCCAAATATCTTAGTAACACTAAGGGCTTTATTAAGACCCTCCTTGGTCTTAAATTCCTTGCATCGTGCTGTTCTAAGTATTGTACCACCCCTTTGCAGGATATCGGAAACCGAGCCCAAGCCCAGCTCTTCTATTTCACCCTTAATAAGTCCATTATAGCCTCGTTTAATACCCAATACATCTACCCCGTGATACAGCGCTGTTCTAACTACCGCCCTGATGGCAGCGTTCATCCCCGGCGCATCACCACCACTGGTCAACACACCAATAGTTTTCAAATATAATACCTCCCTACATTATTTCATATATTTTCTCGTATTTAATTTATTGCTAATACCCTTGCTCCATCAATATATCATGGACTTCTCTGGCTTCAGACTGTGGTACCAGTATCTCATAATAGTTGTCCTCGGAAGAGACATTTTTATATATGGGTTTCAGTTTTACCAAGAATCCTTCCTTGAACAGCAAATCCTTTACTTTGTCTGCTTTGGATTTATTCTGAGCAATATATACTACCATCCACATATAATGACCTCCCCATGGGAATAAGGTGTTCTGTCTATACTACTCCCAATTAACATTCATATTATATCATATACATACTTTATTATTCCACTAAACATCTACTGTATATATACTATAGACGATGGAGTTTTCCTATAAAACAGACTACTAACCTGTTATTTTGACACAATCCCTTCCAAGAAGTCGGCGCAAATCATCCAACAAATGCTCATTATCCTTTACCCAGTATGCCTTGCTGACCATTAATTTCTTATCCGCTGCCTCAAAATAAACATATACGGGTATGTTGCCCCTATACCTGGACAACAAGGGCGACAATTGTCCCTTTATGTCAATATCCTTATCCCTGGCAATCTTTAAGTAAAGCTTTTTGCCTGTATGCCCTTCAACGGAATAGGCGTCCTCGCAGATTACTTTGGGCTCCTGGTCTTCCCTTAAGCTCAGTCTGCCCTTTACAATCAATACATTATCTTCATTTAATAGGTTCATTAGTTTTTCATATATCACTGGGAAGACTATTATTTCTATGGTACCGTGTAAATCTTCCAGGGTAACAAAGGCCATCATCTTGCTATTCTTCGTGGCCTTCACTTTCTTACTCGTTACTATACCGCCTATAACCACCCTATCCCCATCCCCCAGGCTAGGCCTATTAATGCTAATATCCCCTTCACTTTTATACTGATCTTGTAAATTATTGATTTCCAAGGTACTGGTACTGGCAATATCCTCTATTATGCCTTTGTATTCCATAAGGGGGTGGCCGCTCATATATATACCTACCATTTCCTTTTCCATCGCCAGCAACGTCCTCTGGGGAAACTCTTCAATGTCAGGTAGTATATCCCGGTTTATCTTGTCCACCGTACTTTTTTCCATAACGCTTTCAAATAAGGACACCTGGCCGGCTATATTATTTTTTTGGCTATGGAGTTGGCTGTCCATTATCTTATCAAATACAGCCAACAGCTGGGAACGTTTAACCAGCAACGAATCAAAGGCCCCACACTTTATCAGGCTTTCCACCGTCTTTTTGTTAATGTCCGACAGTGCGGTCTTTTGGCAAAACTCGGTGAAACTGGCGAACCTGCCCTTTTCGTTGCGGGTCTTTATTATTGTTGAAATAGCTCCATGACCAACGTTTTTAACCGCAGCCATACCAAATCTTATCGTATCGCCAATTACCGTAAAGTTTTCATAACTTTCATTGACGTCAGGGGGGAGGACTCTTATTCCCATTCTGTTGCAGTTGTTTATATAGGCGGCTATCTTGCCGGTATTGCCCATGAAGCTGGTCATTAAAGCCGCCATAAACTCCACGGGATAATGACATTTAAGCCATGCGGTCCTATAGGCAATAACAGCATAGGCTGCGGCATGGGACTTGTTAAAGGCATACTTGGCAAATTCCATCATCTCATCGAAAATCCTGCTGGCAACGGATGGTGGTATACCGTTGTTTACTGCACCGGGGACCTCTACCTCGCCGTCTTCCCCCACTATACCGTGGATAAAATTTTGCCGTTCCTTTTCCATAACATCGGTCTTTTTCTTGGCCATGGCCCTCCTTACCAGGTCGGCCCTGCCCAAGGAATATCCTGCCAGATCCCTTACTATCTGCATTACTTGTTCTTGATAAACCATGCATCCGTAGGTAACATTTAATATGGGTTCAAGTTTTTGGTGATGATAGGTTATATTCCGAGGGTTGTTTTTATTAGCGATGTATCTGGGGATCTGGTCCATGGGCCCCGGGCGGTACAGGGAAATCCCGGCTATTATATCTTCAAACCTAGAGGGCTTAAGCTCCTTCAAAAAGGCACGCATGCCCGGGCTCTCCAGCTGAAAAACGCCCTCGGTTTCACCCTGGGTTATCATATCGTATACCTTTGGGTCATTAAAGTCTATGGTGTTTATATCTATTTCAATCCCTCTGTTATGTTTTATCAGTTGTAGGGTATCCCTTATGACGGTCAGAGTCCTAAGTCCCAAAAAATCCATTTTCAACAGACCCAGTTCTTCCAAAACGCCCATGGAAAACTGGGTGGTAATAATGTCATCGTTCCGCTGCAGCGGAACGTATTCCGTCAATGGTTCCTTGGAAATGACCACCCCTGCGGCATGGGTAGACGCGTGGCGGGGCAGACCCTCTAATTTAAGGGACATGTCTATCAACTGTTTTATCTGGTGATCGGACATATAGCCTTCCTTTAGCTGTGGGTTAAGCTCCAGGGCACGTTTTAACGTCATACCCAGCTCAAAGGGAATGAGCTTGGCTACCCTGTCCACCTCGTTATAGGGCATGTCCAGTGCCCTGCCCACATCTCGAATAACGGCACGGGCGGCCATGGTACCAAAGGTTATTATTTGGGCCACCCGGTCAGCACCGTACTTTTCCACCACATAGTCTATCACTTCGCCCCTTCTTTCGAAGCAAAAGTCGATATCTATATCAGGCATGGTAATACGGTCGGGGTTCAAAAACCGCTCAAACAGAAGGTTATATTTCAGCGGATCAATCTCGGTAATCCCCAGGCAGTAGGCCACCAGGCTGCCGGCAGCGCTGCCCCTACCCGGTCCTACCATAATACCATGGTCCTTGGCATATTTAATAAAGTCCCAGACTATCAGGAAATAATCCACATATCCCATCCTCTGGATAAGGTTAAGTTCATAATCCACCCTTTCAGTAATGTCCTTACCGGAGGCCTCACCAAATCGTTCCTTTATTCCGTCGCAACACAGCTTCCTTAGATACTCCGCCGGGTCATAGCCCGAAGGTACTTGGTATTTAGGCATATACAGCTTATTAAAACTGAATTCAACATTACACCGTTGGGCGATATCAACGGTATTCTCCATCGCATCGGGTACATGTTCAAACAATGCTGCCATCTCCCGGGCAGACTTTAAATAAAATTCACTGGTGGACATCTTCATCCTGTCCTGATCATTAACCCGCTTGCCTGTTTGTATACACATCAGTACATCATGGGCCTGGGCGTCTTCCTTTCTTACATAATGTACGTCATTTGTTGCTACCAGAGGTATACCCAATTGTTCCCCCAGTTCTACCAAGCCCTGGTTGACGAACTTCTGCTCCCTTAAACCATGGTCCTGCAATTCCAGGTAAAAGTTTCCCTGGCCAAATATATTATTATACAGCTGTGCCCTTTTTGCCGCCTCCTTGTGTTGCTGTTGAAGTAAGAGTTTGGGAATATCCCCGGCCAAACAGGCGCTGAGGGCAATAATACCATTGTGATGCATTTTTAATGCTTCAATGTCTACCCTAGGTTTGTAATAGAAGCCCCTGGTAAACCCTAAGGAAACCAATTTAACCAGGTTCTTATAGCCCTGCCCATCCTGTGCAAGCAGGACTAAGTGGCTGTACACGCCGTCCCCACTACCCTCTTTTATATCCATAGACCCGGGGGCTACATATACTTCACAGCCTATTATAGGCTTGATTCCTTGGCTTACGGCTTCCTTATAAAAATCAATTATTCCGTACATAACGCCATGGTCGGTTATGGCTAGGCTGTCCATCCCCAGCTCCTTGGCCCGGCCTATTACTTCCTTTATCCTGGACGCACCGTCTAGCAGGCTGTATTCTGTATGACAGTGTAAGTGTATAAAATTATCTGTTCCAACCGGATTCATTTTGATACCCCATTATCTTCTGAATATCTTAACTGAAACCATGGCCTTTGCCATAAGTTTCCTATCATGTATCACCATTATTTCTACCTTTCCATAGTTCCTGCCGATGTCAATTATCTCCACTTCCACCTGTACCTCGTCATCCAATTGAAGGGGTTTTATAAAATGAGCGGAGAAACTATCGGCCACAGCATTCATTCTGGTAACTTTCTTAATAGCAGCGGTACCTAAAGTAGACATCACCAGAGTTAAAGCGCCCACGCTTGCCGTACCTATCTCACTGAGCATTATATGCCCCACCCTGCCTGAAAACCTTATCTTCTGGCTGCTCTTATCTACTGCAAAGCTGTTGAGCACCATGTCTTCCATGGCCTCCCCTACTTGGGGCTGGCTTTTCATATAATGCAGCGCTCTTATGACATCCTGGCGGCTGACCACCCCGACCAGCTGCTTATCATCTACCACAGGCAGTATTTCTATACTTTCCCAGATCATAACATGGGCAGCATAGGCTACCGACGTCTTTGGAGTTACCGTAATGGGGTTCTTGGTCATAACCTTGATCACTGGCTGCTCTTCCTCCAGATCCGCAACATCCTTTGACGTCAGTATGCCAATTACCCTTTTGCGACTATCCACCACCGGAAACTGGCTGTGGTTGGTGGAAGTCAGCAAAGCCTTCCAATGGGCAATGATGCTGTCACTGCTTAAGTACCGTACATTGGAGGTCATTATATCCTCCACCAGCAGGATTTCTTTCTTTACCATTCTGTTGATTATAGTCTTATTTATAAGGGCGGCCACGGTAAAGGTATCATATGTTGAAGAAATGATGGGCATTTGCCTTTCATCAGCCAATGCCTTTATTTCAGCATCGCATTCGAAGCCGCCGGTTATCAATACTCCACACTGGTTTTCAAGGGCAAGACGGTAACATTCCGGTCTGTTGCCGACTATTAAAAGGTCGTTCTTTGAAATATATTTCCCCATCATATCAACGGTCATTGCACCTACAACGAATTTATTAAGGGCCTTTTCCAGGCCATCCCTTCCTCCCAGAACGGTGCCGTCCACAATATTTTGCACCTCTGCAAAGGTCAGCCTTTCGATGCCCTTCTTTTCCGAGTTTTCCACCCTGACGGTACCTACCCTGGGAATGGTCCTTACCATGCCCAGTAGCTGTGCCTCCTTAATTGCCCTATAGGCCGTGCCTTGGCTGACGTTTAAATGTTGGGAAATCTTTCTCACGGAAATCTTTGTTCCCGGCTTCAACCGGGTTATATGCTCAAGTATTAAATTATGTTTCGTGGTCATTCAAACACACCTTCTCCATGAATATTTTATCATCTCCCGCCTTTCTTTGCCACTTTTGATATTAAAAAAGAGAAAGCATTACACTTTCTCCCTTTTTATCCTTTCCCGTTCTGTATAACGGCTCTTTCCATTTCAATGGCTTACCTTCCAAATTCGGAGGTTACAAGTTCCACCAAGGCCTTCACCGCCTTATCCTCATCCTCTCCTTGAGCAGCCACAGTTATTTCCGTATCGGCAGATATCCCAAGGGACATCACGCCCATAATACTCTTTGCATTAACCCTCTTATTATCCTTTTCTATCCATACCTCCGAATTAAACTTATTGGCCAACTGCACAAATACAGCAGCCGGTCGGGCATGGAGGCCGTCCTTGTTACTGACCTTAACAGTGCTTTGTTTCATTATATCCAACTCCCTTCCTAAATAAACCTTCGGCTATGGTATCCAGCTTGCGCAGTCTATGGTTTACGCCGGATTTCCCGATTGGCGGTGACAGCATTTCCCCCAATTCCTTGAGGCTGGCTTCGGAATGGCTAAGCCTGAGCCGGGCTATCTCTTTTAAATTATTGGGTAATTTTTCAAGACCTATCGTGTCCCTTATATACTCAATATTTCTTATTTGTCTTACAGCGGCATTGACGGTCTTGCTTAGGTTGGCTGTTTCACAGTTAACTATTCTATTGACGTTATTCCTCATTTCTTTGTATATTCTTATATTCTCCAGGTATAATAATGCTGAATGGGCACCGATTATATTTAACAGATCTACTATTTGTTCACCTTCTTTTAGGTATACCACAAAATTCGATTTCCTAACAGTTATTTTTGAGGTAAGACCAAAATGGTTTATTAAACTCTTTAAACTGTGGGCATACTCCTCGTTTGTGGTGACAAATTCCATATGATATGTCTTTTCAGGGTCGCTAATGGAACCACAGCCTAAAAAGGCACCCCGAATATATGCCCGTTTACAGCAATTTTTCCTTATTATCCCTGCATTTATCCTATAACTTAGGTTGTAAGCTCCTGAACTGCTAAATTTAAGTATCCCGATCCTTTCCAGCAGCTTGCCGGCTCCCATTTGGGATGTGACCAGCAGTACATAGCTATTGTTCTTTTTTAATCTGATGTTCTTTCTTATCATTACCTCGGTATTGATGTGTAAAACAGCCTTCAGCAACATAAACAAACGCCTTGCAATGGAGGCATTCTCTGTTGTAACCTTGAGATTTATCCGGTGCTGACCGGTTATCTGTATTGTACCGCTGGTTTGTATCAAAGCTGTCAATTCTGAAACAAGGCAGCAATTGTTTTTTACCACCAGCTTTGACAGCTCGTTCTTTGTTTTAGAGGAAAAGGACAACTCCCTCACCCCTTCATTTGATTATTATATAAAAAGTCCTGTTTACAATACTTTGATAATTACCTGGGCCGGTCGTGGTCCACGTCCCTGTGATCTACCATCACCTTATGACCCTTTTCCAGCAGTTTCTCGTATAAAAACTGGGCAATTGTGACCGAACGGTGCTTGCCGCCAGTACATCCGATGGATATCACCAACTGGCTTTTACCCTCCTTTAAATACAACGGTATAAGGAAATCCAACATGTCTTCCAGCTTGTTTAAAAATTCCTTTGCCTCCTTAGACATTAGCACATATTCCTTCACCTCGGGTTCCCGTCCGGTGGAATGACGCAACTTATCGATGTAAAAGGGATTGGGCAGAAATCTCACATCAAAAACCAGGTCGGTATCCAACGGTATTCCATACTTAAAGCCAAAGGACATAACCGAGATAAGCAGACCCTGCTGATTATTGTCGTCCAAAAATAGCTTAACCAGTTCCTTTTTCAATTGCTTAGGTTGCAAATTGGTGGTATCAATGATATTGTTGGCCCGCAACCTTACACCGGCCAGCAGCTCCCGCTCTTGGTTTATCGCCCCTATGACCCTGCCTTCCTTTGCCAACGGATGTTTCCGTCGGGTTTCTTTATACCTTTTGATCAGCATTTCCGTTGAGGCCTCTAAAAACAGTATCTCATACCTGTACCCATTTTCTTCCAGATCACCCAGGCATTCAAACAAGTCCTCAAAGAATTCGCCGCCCCTTATATCCACAACTATTGCCACCCGTTCGATCTTTCCTTCGGACTGATAACACAGCTCGGCAAACTTCGGTATCAGTTTTGGCGGTAAATTGTCGATACAAAAATACCCCATATCCTCCAAATATCTTAATGTTTGGCTCTTTCCGGCCCCAGACAGGCCCGTTACAATCAGAAATCTCATATGATATGCCCCTTTTCATATATCCCTATAATCAAATTGTCAACCGGCCAATTCTAAAGGCCAGGACGCCAGCCACTTTTATAAAATATTAAACCCTTTTTCAATTCATTATATCATATTGTATATATCTTCTTTCTTTAAGCCGGTCCTTTTGACAATGTCTATGGCCTTTGCAAAATTGCCCACGTCCCTCGGCTTATGGGCATCGCTATTTATGATAAATTTGGCACCTTGCTCCTTTGCCGCCTGCACATACTCTTCCTTCATATATCCATGACTTGCGTTAATCTCCAACAAAGTACCCCTGGCAGCCGCCTTTTGGGCCAGCAGCCGTGTATCAATATTGATCTTGGCCCCGGGATGGGTTATCACGTCTATCTTATGCCTTTCTACAGCCCTTGTCATGGCTTGGGTATTCATATCCCTTAACCGCCTGCCCAATCCTGGTATAATAGGCGCCAGAATATTTTTAAAAAATAGATAATATGCCGATTTTAGGTCCCTTGGCCATACAGCCTTATGAAAACCCATTAACACTATATCAAAATAGTCTCTATATTCATCGGGCAGGTCTATGTCGCCCTCCAGGGATGTCAGGTTTGTTTCGATACCCATCAGTATTTTAATTTCAGGGTATTTCTTTTGTACGCTATCTATTTCTTTCCTAAGTTTTTTTATCTTACTCCGTTTAATGCCATAGCTTATATGCCCCATACCATGGTCGGCTATAGCAATTTCCTTAAGTCCTTTGTTCAAAGCCGCCCTTACATTGTCTTCCACACTTCCTTTGCCATGGCTGTATACTGTATGGGTATGGTAGTCACCCAAAAACTTCATTTGATCCACCTAATATCATCCTTCTATTATCACTATTCCTCACCTATCACCCTGACTTCCGGGGATAATTCAACACCGAATTTTCCCTTGACCGTACCTGTTACATGGTCCATCAACTGCAGTACATCTAGGGCGGTGGCATTACCAAGATTTATTATAAAGCCGCAATGGAGCTCCGAAACCTGAGCATCACCTATCCTATATCCTTTAAGCCCCGCATCCTGTATGAGTTTACCCGCATAATATCCCACCGGCCTTTTAAAGACACTTCCCGCGCTGGGATAGGTCAGGGGCTGTTTTTGCTGCCTCCGCCTATTGAAATCCCGTATTCTTTCCCTAAGCCGGTTGATTTCCCCTTTTTTAAGGATAAAGGTACCCTTTAATATTACCAGCGGTTTTTCCTGGAATACACTATGCCTGTATCCCAATTTCATGTCCTGGTTGTCCAGAGTAATAATACTGCCATCAAGGTCCAGGGCTTCTACCTTCTCAACCACATCCTTGATTTCCCCGTCATAGGCACCTGCATTCATAAACAGGGCACCGCCCACCGTACCGGGTATACCATGGGCGAATTCCAGGCCCCCTAAGCCATGGTCCACAGCCTCATTCACCAATGCGCTTAATACCACACCGGCCGAGGCGGTTATCTTTAGACCTTCCACCTCCATGGCCTTAAACCTTTCACCCAGTTTAATAACAACGCCCCTTATCCCTCCGTCCCTTACCAATAGGTTGCTGCCCCTTCCCATAATCAAAAAAGGTATATCCTCCCGCCGACATAAGGCTATGATAGCCTTTATTTCTTCAGGACTTTCCGGTGCGACAAATATATCTGCCGGCCCGCCTATCTTAAAGGATGTATGGTGTTTCATCATCTCGTCCAGTCTGACATCCTTAATACCTAGATTTCTAAGGCGTTCATATATTGCTTTCTTGTTCAAGTATACACCCCCAAATAATATGCACCGACTTATTATATATCATTGTTTGGCGAGCATGGCTGCGCCTATAATACCTGCATCGTTACCCAGCTGTGCAAGCCTGATATCAGCCCATCCTAGTTCGTTATAAAATATATGTTCTTCTACCTTTCTCTTGAGGGGCTCCAATAGGAATTCCCCGGCCTTGGATACACCACCGCCGATTATTATTACTTCCGGGTCAAAGGTATTGATAATACTTATTATACCCATGGCTAAATAATATATAAATCTGTCAAAAACCTCAATGGCTACATAGTCCCCTTTTTTTGCCGCTTCTTCAACCACTTTGGCATCGATCCGTTCCATTTGTCCACCTGCAAGCTCTAGCATTAACGAACTGTCGTTTTCGCTAACAGCCTTTTGGGCCATGGTAGCCAAAGCTGTTGCAGAGACGTATTGTTCCCAACAACCTTTATTGCCACAGGTACACTGGAGACCATTGACGTCAAAAATAAAGTGACCCAATTCCGCACCAACCCCATGGCTGCCGGGATATATCTTTCCATCCATTACTATTCCGCCACCTAGACCCGTGCCTATGGTTAGGGTGATGGAGGAATTGTATCCCCGTCCTGCCCCGAACATGTATTCCGCAAGGCCTGCAACATTTGCATCATTATCCATGTAGACCGGTTTATCAATATACTTTTTTAATTCAGAAGAAATAGGTACATTTACCCATCCCAAATTATTAGCAAAGACTATGGTACCCTTTTGGTTGTCGCATACCCCAGGAGAACCTATGCCTACACCCATAATCCGTTCCATGGGACACCCACTGGATTTAATAATGTTAGATACCAAAACACCCATATCCCTTATTATTTCCTGGAAGGACCTTGACCTTAGAGTAGGTGTGCTATCCTTTATTAAAATATCGCCCTTTTCATTTACAAGTCCTGCGGCAATATTGGTACCCCCCAAATCGATACCGATATACATACTTTCCCGCCTCCCACTGCATTTTTAAAACTCTATTTCCTTTCCCCTGGTCTTTAAATAATCCAGTAATTTCTCTACGGATGTATTGATTACATTTTCCTCACCCAAACCCGCCTCTTCGATCAGTTCCATCGCCTTGTCAAAAATACCGATATGAAATGATATATGGGCATCGCTGCCAAGGGCAACCATGCCCCCGGCATCCTTAATCCCCTTTGCCAGTTTGATGCAATTTTTGAAACTTCCCTTCCTTGCCCTAAAGGAATGGTTGTTTATCTCCAACAACTTGTTATTATCCAGCGCCGCTTGGATAACTCTTTCAATATCAATTGGGAACCGTGGGTTGCCGGGATGGCCGATAATATCAACATATGGATTTTTAATGGCATTTATTAAAGCCTTGGTGTTAGTATGAATATCCCGTGGAGAAAATACCGATTCGTGTAGGCTGGCGATTACTATATCCAGTCTCTTCAAAGCTCTTTCAGTCAGATCTATATTGCCCTCGTCGTCCAAGATATTTGCTTCCACACCCCGCAGTATTTTCACTCCATAAATTTTTCTGGGAATAACCCGTATATTTCTAAAAAAATATTCATTATTCGCCGCCAATAACCTTGGTCCGTGCTCGGTCACAGCGAACATCTCAAGGCCGATATCGCTGGCTTGCCGGGCTATTTCCTGGACTGTGCTGTAACCATGCTGACATGCTACTGTATGACTATGAATATCTAATACTATATTCAATATATTTTCCACTCCTTAGATATGTAAGTTGCTATTCTTTACTACCTTCAATGGTTTCCTGAAGTCTTCTATTCAGTTCCTTGGCGGCATGGTAACCCATATTCTTCAGCCTGAAATTCCTTGCAGCCACTTCCAGCACTATTGCCATGTTCCTGCCCGGTCGTACCGGTATTGTCAATCTCGGAATCTTTACATCCATGATAGAAATATATTCTTCCACCAGTCCTAACCTGTCATATTCCTTATTATTATCCCAAAACTCAAGGCATATAACCAAGTCTATGGACTTGCTGTTAATTACCGCACCGGCACCGTACATGGCCTTAACATCTATAATACCCACCCCTCTTATTTCCATTAGGTGCATTATTAACGCCGGTGCCTGGCCTACCAACCTGTTTTGGGTTACCCTTTTGATCTCCACAGCATCATCCGCCACCAGGCGATGACCCCTTTTGACAAGTTCCAACGCAGTTTCACTCTTACCTATACCGCTCTCCCCTATTAAATACATTCCCACTCCATATACATCCACCAAAACCCCGTGCTGAGTGGTCACCGGGGCCAGTTTTCCATCGAGAAAACCTATCGCCTTGTGTACAAAATTTGTAGTGGTATCCTTTGAATGGAGTATTATCCTATCATATTTTTGAGCAATACCAACCATCTCCTGGGGTATGGGTAAATCTCTACAGACAACGGTACACGGCGTATCGTATTCAAAGAACTTTTCCAGTCTATCGCTCCTGATAACCGGATCCAGGTCCTCCAGAAAGGTCATCTCTACCTTGCCCATTACCTGGAGCCTGTCATAGGCAAAATAATCAAAAAACCCAGCCATCTGCAGCCCAGGCCTGTTTATATCGCTGGTATTTATTTCGAAAAATTCATGATGGCCGCTACAGACAACCTTAAGATTCATTTGTTCAACAAACTCTTTTAATAATATAGAAGCCATAATTCCTCCTATACAGATAATATAAATTTTTCAACAACATGGGCCACACCGTCCTGGTTATTGGGCAGGGTAATAAAATCTGCATGGGCTTTTACTTCGTCCGGTGCATTGGCCACGGCAACCCCCAGCCCTGCCACGTCTAACATGGAAATATCGTTAAAACTGTCACCTATGGCAAGCACTTGTTCTATAGGAATATTCAACATATTTGTCAGTACTTTTACCCCGTTACCTTTAGTAGCCTCCGGATGATTAAATTCCAAGTACTCAGGACAGGATATGGTAACGGCCAGCTTATCGCCATATATAGATAACGCCTCTTCCCAGAGTTTACTGATATTGTGCTGCTGGTCAATTATCAATAGTTTGGCCGGGGGGTGCTTGATGAAAGATATTAAATCATCGCAATATACCCCCTCCATTTTTGTTAGCTCATAATACTCCTCATACCATTGGCATTTCTCGGAATAATAATAATTATCATCGTAACAGACTTGTATATAAAGACCTCTATCCAATGCAAATTCTATTATCGATCTTGTAAGTTCCATACTGACAGGCCTATTATATAACACCTTTTGGGTGATGGGGTTAATAATAGTAGCACCCTGACAGCTAATAATCGGAATATCTACCCCCAACTGTCGGGCAAAGGGCTGAGCCGAGTAAAACATCCTACCCGTTGCGATGGTAACCATGACCCCTTTATCCTTCGCCTCCTTTATAGCCCGTTGATTGCCTTCACTTATTTCTGATACAGAATTCAGCAACGAATCGTCCAAATCCACTACCACCATTTTGTAGTCCAACAATAACTTCTCCCTTCCCTATTTATATCTGCGTCAATAATATTATATATTGTGCCCCATAATAAATTAATAGGTTTATTGTCTTTTATTAAAATAATTGTATATATTCAGTGCAGTTTTTTTGTCTATACCGTCTACCTTCTCCAACTGTTGGAAGGTAGCCTTCCTGATCTCGTCTATTGAATTAAAGGCCTTGAGCAGTGCCTTCTTCCTTTTTGCACCAACCCCCGTTATTTCGTCTAAAACCGATCTGCTAATGTCCTTACCCCTCAGGCTTCTATGATAGGTTATGGCAAACCTGTGGGCTTCGTCCCTGATCCTTTGCAATAAATGAAGGGCATTATCATCCTCGGGCAGTATAATTGGTTCCTTGCTGTCAATGGTATAGATCTCTTCAAATTCCTCGGCCAAACCTATGATAGGAATATATTCAAGCCCAAGCATTTCCAGGGATTGCAATGCCGAAGTTAATTGACCCTTGCCCCCATCAATCACTATAAGATCAGGAAACTGGGAAAACTTGCCGTCACAGGCATCCTTCCCTTCCTTTTCAAGTCTTTCCCTTTCATCAAGTCCCCTGCGAAAACGTCTGAGAACCACTTCCCCCATGGAAGCAAAATCGTTGGGCCCATCCACACTCTTTATTTTAAACCGTCTATAATATTTCTTCGCCGGCTTACCATTAACGAATACCACCATGGAACCCACGGCATTGGTGCCTTGGATATTGGATATATCAAAGGCTTCAATCCTTAAGGGCGGGGAATCCAGGTTAAGATACTGCTGGAGCTGGCGTACAGCACCAATGGTCCTTGACTTTTCTTCTTCTTTCCGCAAAGAGATACTGTTTAACAAATTCATGGCATTTTTCACTGCCATTTCCAGTATTTCCTTTTTATCGCCCCGTTTGGGTACCCTTATATATACTCTGTTACCCTTTTTCCACGACAACCATCTTTCAATTATTTGTATCTCGTCTATATCCCGCTGCAATATTATCTCCCGGGGTATAAACAGGGTATCCATATAAAACTGTTTGATAAATGAAGTAATAATCTCCTGGTAATCTATTGAATCCGTATCATCCAACACCATGTGCTGGGTACCTAGCAGCTTACCTCCCCGGATAAAGAACATCTGCACCACCGAGTCATGCTGTCCCTGTGCCAAGGCTATTACATCACGGTCATCCAATGTAGAATTTATGATCTTTTGCTTCTCGGAGATCACTTTTAAGGCACTTATTCTGTCCCTTAGAAGGGCAGCCCTTTCAAAATTTAGCTGGGCTGCCGCCTCTTCCATTTCGGCCTCCAATTGTTTTTGAAGTTTCTCATGCTTCCCACCTAACACTAGACATATTTCCTTTATAATCCGGTTATAGGCCTCCCTATCCACATCTCCCCTGCAGGGTGCCAGGCACTGTTTAATATCATAATTCAAACAAGGCCGTGCATTATTTGCAACCTTTATATCAATCTTCCTGTTACAGGTCTTTATGGGAAAGGCCTTCCGTACCGTTTCCATTGTTTCCTTGACCGCGCCCATACTGGTATAGGGTCCGAAATACTTGGCACCGTCGTCTTCCACCTTCCGGGCAAGCAGTAGCCTTGGGTAGGTTTCATTGACGGTAATCTTTATATATGGATAATTTTTATCATCCTTTAACAATACATTATATTTGGGCATGTGTTTTTTTATTAAGTTGCATTCCAGTATCAAAGCCTCCAGTTCGGAGTCGGTTATTATATACTCAAAATCGATGATATTACATACCATCGCCTTTACCTTGGGGCTATGATTCTTTGAACCGTTGAAGTACTGTCTTACCCTGTTTTTGAGGGATACCGCCTTGCCAATATATATTATATTCCCGAATTTATCCTTCATAATATATACACCCGGCTGATCGGGCAATATATTTAACTTATCTTCCAATATCGTATTCATGTCTTCACCTGCAAATTGTTATATTATACTGTATATTGTAACAAAAAGCAGGGCTATAGGCAAAGGATAGGGCCCGGGTACCCGTCCCCAAGGCTTCTTATTAGTATCCAAGCCTTATTGCTTCCTGCAACAGCTTCTTCGCTATTGGCCCGGAATTACGGGCACCACTACCGACATTCTCCAATACCACAACCACCGACAATGTGGGGTCGTCAGCCGGGGCAAAGGCAACGAACCATCCGTGGGGATCGGCATTACCACCCACTTCGGCGGTACCGGTTTTACCCGCCACCTGTGTATTATCCAAGGCAACCACCCTTCCGGTACCAGTATTTACCACCTCCACCATCATATCCTTTACAATCTGTGCAGTTTCCGGGCTGGTAACTGTAGCAACGTTCTTGGGCAGGTTTTTCTTAAGCTCCATATTGTTGTAGGTTTGTATGGACCTAACCAGCCTGGGTTCCATCATCACACCGTCATTGGCAATTGTGTTGACGATAAGTGCCATATGTAGGGGCGTAACCACCACCTGGCCCTGCCCTATTGCGTTTTGGGCCAGCTCGCTATCGCTGCCCCCATCCGGAAAACTACTTATGGTATTTGTTATTATATCCTTAAAATAAAAGGTTTCATTAAGCATGAAATCCTCCGCGGTTTTTAGCAGGCTGTCCCTTCCTAGCTCACTACCTATTTTCGCGAAGGTGGTATTACAGGAAACCCCCAGGGCCCCGAACAAGTCGACAGTACCATGGGCAGTGCCACCGGAACAGCTCAACCGACTGCCTTCGATGGTAATGCTGCCCTCACAACCATACTCCCTGTCCAGGATATCCTCCATATTGTCCAAGGCGCAAACCGATGTTACTATTTTGAATGTCGACCCCGGCGGGTATTTACCCTGAACAGCCCTGTTAACAAGAACAGATGATTTACCGTCTTCATTTTGCTCCTTTACTGCTGCCATATCATTGGGATCAAAATCAGGCTTGCTAACCATGGCTAAGATCTCACCGTTTTTGGGGTTCATCAGCACTATTGCACCCTTAACACCGGAAGGTATGGAATCGCTGGCGATTTTCTGCAATCTGCTGTCCAAGGTCAGTTCCAAATTGTTACCTTGTATTTCACCCAAAAATATCTTATGGGCAATTTTTCTGAATATATTATTGTTAAGACCCTCCAGCTCCCGGGTATGGCTAAGCTCTATGCCTGATGTTCGCATGTCCCTGTCCACAAATCCCACCACATGGCTGAAGATATTGCCCATGGGATACTCCCTAACCCATGCATCACCCTGTCTAACGCTCCTGGCCAGCACCTGGCCATCCCGGGACCTTATCTCGCCCCTCTTTTCCTGGGTGGTAATACGTCTATTGTAAACGTTATTATAGTTCCTATCTCCTTCAAAAACAACGATATATACAAGGTAAGCCGCCAACAGGAAAAAAGCAATGGCAAAAACCCCTAGCAGCAGCTTTATGTTTCTCTTCATGGGCATCCCTACCTTCCCTCCAGACGATACTGCCGTAATTCACTGTCACGCTTTTCATTAACCATGTATATTGCTTGAAGTATGCCAAACATCATAAATTTCACCACCATGGAACTGCCGCCATAGCTGATAAAGGGCAGGGTAATGCCGGTCAGGGGTATAAACTTGGTCACTCCACCAATATTGATAAAGGCCTGAAGGGCAATCATCGATACGGTACCTATCACCACCAGTGAATAAAACTCTTCTGTCGCCCTTAAAGCAATGGAAATTCCCCTTAATATTATTATAAAGAAGATAATTATTATAATAACGGCTATTATTAATCCGAATTGCTCACTGATAACAGAAAAAATAAAATCCGATGTGGGTACCGGAATATCCTTGGGCCTTCCATTCCTCAAACCAACACCCACCCAACTACCGCCGGCAATGGCAAAAAGGGATTGGGCTATTTGGTACCCGCCGCCGGTTATATCGGCCCAGGGATTTCGCCATGCCAATATTCTTACCTTAACATGCCCGAACAAATGGTAACTGGCAAATGCGCCCAATCCACCGGCACCCAAGGCGGCCAGTGTCATGTACAGGTTAGACGTAGATATGAACATTAGGATTACATATATAAGAAAATAAAGCATTGCGGCTCCTAAATCCCTTTGCAGCACCAGAAATATCAGGCAGATACCGGTGAAGGCCCCGCCTATTATTATATGTTTAAGATCCTTCCCCTCGGAAAACAGGCTGGCCAGGGCAAAAATTAGCATTATCTTGCCAAACTCCGAGGGTTGGAAGCTATGCCCGCCGATGGTTATCCAGTTCCTGGCGCCTCCTATCTCCTGGCCGAAAATCAGTGTAAACAGCAATAAACCTATAGTAGCTGCCATATACAAATATTTAAATTTATATATGTACTTTAAGGCATACTTTAAAAAAATAATTGCGGCAATTGATATCACAAAGCCTATTAAATACCATTCAATCTGTTTTACCAATAGAGAAGTATCTAATATATATATGGCGATAAAACCTATACTTGACAAAAATGAGATGAGCACCAGTATAAGCTTGTCTGTTCTTTTGAAAAATATAGTAAAGAGCATGTATTGAAATAAAAAAATCAAGGTAATTATTCCACCCAATAGAGCTGCATTAGTATCCAGGGGCTGCCTGGATAGGGTCAGTAAGGAAAAAGCCCCTATATTAAATAACAATACCAGAGACATAATATCCCAGTACTTTATCCTATGTACCGCCACAAGTCATCCCTCCATCTGCCGGCTAGTCCAAAACCACCTTAATCAATATGTTGCCTATATTGATTATATCTCCGTCCTTTAATTTGTAATCCTTTTTTATAAACCGGTTGTTCACATAGGTACCGTTTTTACTGTCCAGATCTACCAGATAATAATGCCTGCCTTCTAGATATATACCTGCATGTTGTGATGATACTGCCGGATCGGCAATGACAATATCGCAGTCCCTTCGCCGGCCAATTATATTCTCTGTATCCAAATAAAAAACATCACCGATATTGACGCTTTGAATACCGTTATTGTCTATGACTTTCAAATAATCACCTTCGTACTCTTCAAGGTATTCGTCGTCATAATCATCCTCCGCGACTTCCCATTCCCCTTCCTGCTCCGGGTGTTGGTTATCTTCAACGGCCTTAAACCCCAGCCTGACTTTTTTTATCGTTCTTACAACCAGTACAACGGCTATCAATACAAAAAAATAACTGGCCACCGAGGCAAGGGTAGCATAATATCCGGGCATCTCTCATCACCTCTATAGTTTATCATAACCATTATACCACAATAATGCAATAAAAAAGGACTGACAGTATCAGCCCTTAACTGTAAAGGAGTATTATCGCCATTATCTCCAAAGATGTATCGCCGGTGTTTTCGATGGCATGGCCGGCACCATTGCCCGTCAATATTACATCCCCTGCGGCTACCTGTTTCATGGTGCCGTTATCGTTTACCCGGCCTTCACCCTTTATGATATAAAATATCTCGTCTTCTCCCACATGTTCATGGTAACCGATGGAACAGCCGGGCTGCAGCGTTAATTTTGCGCACAATCTTGTCTTGGCTTTAATCTCGTCCTCTGATAAGAGTTTTTGTATCTCCACATGTCCACTACCGCCCCTCATTCTTTCTCTAACTTCCTTTACCATGTCCGATACCTTTCTAATCATTAATAAACCCTCCTATCAATTCTTATGTTCGTCCCTTTTCTTCTGTCTTATAAACAGAAATAAATTCCTCTAGTACATATTCCCAATTTATTATATCAAAGGCTTAAAAAAAATAATAGCACAATAGTGTTATCGTATATTTTATTTAACCTATGCCTTTTATTTTATTATTTGATTAAGGTATGGCTGTAAATGGTCCCTATCATGAAAAACCCTTACCCTTACCGGCTTTTCCGTCTGTTTTTTTAATATCAGCCATGGATAGGTAAGCTGCTGGGTAACCCCTTCATCCTCATCAGGGGTGTAAAACTCCAAATCTGCGGTATAATACATACCATCCTCCACAACCCGGATCAATTCTATACCATATCCACCGGTTGGCTGTTGTCCCATTACAATCACTATGTATTTCCCACCATCCTGCCCTTTGATAGAAAAAATATTCGCCCTTTGTACTATGGGTAGGACATAATCCTCAAGCCAAGGGGGGATTTCCATTTCCTTAAGCACAATTACCGGTTCCTTCACCTTAACTTTGCCTCCCTTTTTGGGGATACAGTCTCAGCTATTTACATGATATTATTTTAAAATTATTTTATTACATGATAAATCAATAGTAAAGACAAAGATCCGGTACATTATATTTCTCATACGGCCAAGGGTTTAATAATCCCCAATCCTTTGGATAATAAACAAAAAGTAATTTTTATTATAGGCATTATATACTCCCGGGTTGGAAATACTATATAGGAAAACTGATAAAGGAGTTGATAATATGGATAGATTGGCACTGGTTCTGCTTATTATAGGTGCTCTTAATTGGGGTTTAATAGGGTTGTTTCAATATGATTTGGTGGCCTCGCTATTTGGCGGCCAAGATTCGATGCTTAGCAGGATAATATATACCCTGGTAGGAGCCGCCGGTGTTTATTCTATTAGTTTTCTATTTAGGGAAAGAAGAACGGTTAAATAGGGAAAGCAGCTAAAAGCTGCTTTTTTTGTTATAATCGGCTCTAATACCTAAAAGTTCATATCGATTATTTGGCCTGAAATACACTCTTGGTGTCATATAAAGGGTATATACTCTGGCCGGGCTGTATAGTTAAAAACTCCTCATCCGTCCATTGACCGAAAACCAAGGCCTTTATAAGCCTCATATCACCCTGTATAACCTTTAGTTCCTTACCCTTTTTCCGGGCCTCATCTTCCATTTTATCCTTATATCCTAAATGGGAGAATTCAGGGACTTCTATGAAAATCATTTCGTCATTGCTCATATCAGGGTGCAGTGTCTCCCAGATATATTTTGCATTGTCCTGGCCATACTTATCCACCAGCTCTTGGAATGACTTATCCAGGCCCAGGGTGGAACTAACATCGGCTTCCCTAACCCTAGAATCGCCCCGTTCCAGGTACCCTGCCGAGCTCCATTGAGCACTTAGTCGGTCTTTGAAATGATCAATAAACCTCTCCCTGGAACCCAAAAAAATCGTGCAGCAATCGTGGGCCCTGGGTATAATCAAAGGTGTATTTCCCGCCCTTATTCCACTTGTACTGTTTCCACACAACCCAAAACCAAGAAGGATGGCGTCATAGCCCTGACCATCGCTTTCGTTTATTTTATCCTGTATTAATGCCTTTAGGTATTGGGACTTTTCGTGGGCACCCTTGGGCGTAAAATCCACATCCACCACATGGGGTGACAGTGCTATAGCATAGCAGGCCTCCCTAACAAATACCTCACAGCATATCAGTTTAAAATACATTTCCCTCTCTCCTGTCAATCATGATGCATACCATTTCTCCATATAAAACTAAACAAGCCTAGTCGTCTATGTTACCATTAGTTGCTATAATATGGAGCTCATCCGATATTTCCTGGGCAAGCTTATAGGGTTTCTTTATTATCCGTATAGGCAGTGACAGCAAAAAATGCTTAAAATCGTTTTCTAACTCCTTTGTCATCCTTTTGGGCTTGGTGAGTATCCTTTTTACCCAATGGGCCACACAATACTCCAACATCTTCTCATGAATGATTTCCAGCTTGCGCCCACAATTACAACATTTAATGGCCTTGAGTTTGTCATTCCAATAGATAATAATGTGTTCACATTCCTGCAGGCATTCGATGCAATACAATTGCACCTGTATCTTATCTATCTTCATACAAATTCCTCCACTTGGCAGAAGTCCCAGCTTTTTATTAAAATACGTTAAATGAATAACACTGGTTATAATTATTCTATCATCAACCCTCCTTTTTGTATATCGATATTTGTCTAATCCAACAGCCATGTTTTATGTTTAGAAAAATGTGGCTGAAATCATGAGTATGTTAATGAATTATTTTTCTTGACCGGTAAAATAATACTAGGGAAAGGGGTTTTGCATATGCAAAATAAGATAAGTAACATGGGTAAGGCATTAATTATTGGTGCATCAATCCTGGGCGGTTATGGATGCTTAAGGTATTTGATAAGAAGAATGATAAAATCCGCAAATACATCGTTCTTTAAGATTTTGATGGAGGATGACTATACCGAAAACCTATGGGAGCTTACTACCTCAACAGCAAGGATCGGGCTACAGCAGGTGTTTGAAACAAACCTGAGGAGCACCAAAGGCCGAGCAATATCACGACCCTTCGGTACTCCCAAAAAACTGCCTACTTTAGACGATATCATGTTTTCTCCGGCGCAGTTTTATAGGTTTCCCACACCTATCGAAGATGAAGTCTCCTTAAAGGTTACCATCGGTAAAAAAGCAAAGAGGCCCTTTACTATTGAAATGCCTATAATGATAGCACCCATGGCCTATGGCACTGCCTTGAGCAAAAAGGCCAAGATGGCACTGGCCAAAGCATCTTCCATGGCTAATATTGCCTTTTGCAACGGCGAGGGACCATATTTGCCTGAAGAACGGGAACTGGCACAAATCTACATATACCAATACCACAGGGGTGACTGGGACAAAACCGAAGAGATACTCAGTAGTGCCGATGGAATAGAAATACAATTCGGTCAGGGTGCCATAGCTGGAGTGGGCCATGTTGTACACAGCAGTGACATAGACAAGACCTTAAGATCGGCCTTTAAACTCAAAAGGGGCGAAGATATAGTAGCCCATTCCAGGCAACCCGGGGTTAACAACCCCTTCCAAATAACCCAGTTGGTGGATTACCTAAAAAGGGCGGGTGGCGGTGTGCCTGTCGGCGTGTCAATGACAGCCAGTAAATACCTAGAAAAGGACTTGGAAGTAATATGCAACGCGGGCATCGATTACATAGCCATGGCCGGCTGCGAAGCAGGTACCAAAGGTTCGCCGCCCATCCTCCAGGACGATTTTGGCATACCCACCGTCTTTGCCGTAAACCGGGCGGCGGAATGGTTGTATAAAAGCAATTTTAACCGGCAGGTTTCTCTTATAGGTTCCGGTAAGGTTAGAACCCCCGGCGATATCCTAAAACTGCTGGCCCTTGGAGCAGATGCTGTATATATCGGCACCATAGCCCTCTTTGCCATGAGTCATACCCAGGTGCTGAAATCTCTACCCTTTGAGCCACCCAATCAGATAATTTGGTACGAAGGAAAACAAGCAGACCAGTTCAATATGGAGGAAGGTGTGATGGCCTTAAAAAGATTTCTAGAGGCCTGTAGGGAGGAATTGGCCACCGGTATAAGAGGCTTGGGTAAGCATAGTATAGCCGAGGTCTCCAAGGACGATCTTGTATCCCTAAGTGAACTAGTATCAAAGGGATGTCATATACCAATGGTCTACCAAAGCTGCAATACAACCAACCTACACCATAAAAAGCTGGAAATTAGAAAAATATAACAGGTAAGAATGTCCCTTTACCTGTTAATACAACCGTCCAACGCCTTTTTTAACCGCCCAACGCCTATTTTAGCGGATATGCCATGGTAGTCATCAGGGCCATGGCAGGCTGGGTGGTATCCATACGGCTGTATTGGGCAATTATTCTTTGGTCGCTTTTTACTACCATGGCATAGGGCACGCCTTTGGGTACGCCTTCACCGTCTTTATTTGTTATCCTGTCCATCCTTATATGCTGTGTCCTCTTTCCCTTGCACAACACCTCAAACCCCTCCATGGGCTCCCTATCCTCAAAATAGAGTTCAATTGTAATGTGGGCATCTTCTTCATTTGTATTTAAGACACAAAGGGCCTCATGACTGGGAAAATCCCCGGTACTGGTTTCGGGGTAATATCCATCGGGGACATACCAGACATATTCTCCTCCAATTTGGTCTGCGGTCATTTTATCTCCTCCTTTAATATTCTATCAATCTATTAAACCTTGTATAAGCCTCATCCCACTGGTCCACATCCTGGGGTATATACTCATCGGTAGGGAAGGAGTTTCTTACTATTTCCCTGATTTCAACAAGGTCATTCACCTCACCTAGGGCCATTGCCTGGACTAAGATATTGCCAATGGCCGTTGCTTCAATGGGGCCTGCAATTACCGGCCTGCCGGTGGCATTGGCGGTAAACTGACAAAGTATCTTGTTTTGTACCCCTCCCCCCACAATATGAATAGCGGGCACTGAAATACCGGCAATTTTCTCCAATCTTTCCACGGCCCACCTGTACTTCAAAGCCAGGCTTTCCAAGACGCACCTTACTATTTCTCCCTTGGTTTGGGGCTGAGCCTGTCCGGTTTTTGCACAATACTCGGCTATTTTATTGGGCATATTACCCGGGCCGGTAAACTCGTCATAATCCGGATCGATAAAACACTTAAAGGGGTTCGCTTCGTGAACCCTTTGGGTTAGCTGGCCATAGTCCTCTACCTCGCCCTGTTTATCCCAGGTTCTCTTACATTCTTGGATAATCCATAAACCCATAATATTTTTCAATAATCTATATGTACCACAAACCCCGCCTTCATTTGTATAGTTCCACTTATAGGTCATATCATTAATTACAGGCCGGGTGGTTTCTATACCCATCAAAGACCATGTGCCACTGCTGATATACACGAAATTATCCCTATCGGCCGGTACTGCCGCAACCGCCGATGCAGTATCATGGGAAGCTACGGCTATTATCGGTGCGTTGTGAATTCCGGTTTCCTTTGAAACAGAGGGCAACATGCTTCCCTTTACAGTGCCCGGCTGTATTATGTGGGTAAATATATCCTTAGGTATTCCCAAAGGATCCATAATACCGTATTCCCAGCCGCCCTTCACCGGGTTATATAACTGACTGGTAGTGGCTATGGTAAACTCAGTACTTTTCTCACCTGTTAGAAAATAACTTAACAAATCCGGCATAAAAAGCAGGGTACCGGCCTTTTCCAGCAGCACAGACCTGTCTTCCACCATGGAAAGCAGTTGAAATAATGAATTGATCCTCATAAACTGTATCCCGGTCTTATCATAAACATCCCTTTTTGCTATCCTGCTAAAGGCTATTTCCATCATGCCCTCAGTCCTGTTATCCCTATAATGATACGGATTACCCAGCAGTTTCCCGTCTCCATCCAGTAAGCCAAAGTCCACCCCCCAGGTATCGATACCTATCCCATGAACGTCCTTGGTATGATATTTGGAGCACTTAACAAGGCCCTGTTTTATTTCATGGAACAGCCTTAATATATCCCAATGGAAACTGCCCACCAGTTCCACCGGATCGTTTGGAAACCTGTGTACTTCCGTTAATTCAACTACACAACCGTCGAACTTACCTAACACTGCCCGTCCATTACTGGCGCCAAAGTCAAAGGCGAGTAAATTGAGCTTCTTGGTCATAGTCGCCACCTCCGTTTAATGTAGATTAAACGTTCATTATTAATCTGATATCCATATTCTCTTAATTCTATGTTTCTTAATAAATTCCTTCCACAAGTCAATAGTTACAAATAAAAAAAGCTCTTGTAAGAGCTTTTTATAATGTGCCTCTTCTTTGGGCAATGATGGTTTCATAATATTCAGGATTTACCGTCTTTAACATTTCTTCCAGTTCTTCATCGGACATTACGGTAGTTCTACCGTCTTCATATGACTTATCCACCAATTCCTTCATCTTAACCACGATATCATCCTTTTTGTCTATCAAGTCTTTATCCTTCAAGCCTAAATAAGTATTAAGCCAATGGGCTATCCCAGCAAGACCGGAATGGGAATCAACAGCAACAGTTACCGGGCGGTTCAAAAGCTTTTGGGTATCAAAAATATTATATATTTCTTCATCCTTTAATAATCCATCGGCATGTATGCCGGCTCGGGTGCAGTTAAAATTTTTCCCTACAAAGGGTGTTTGAGGTGGTATAGTATACCCAAGTTCCTTTTCGAAATACTCTGCAATTTCTGTAATCACCGTTAAATCCATACCATCGGTAGTACCCCTTAATGAAGCGTATTCCACCACCATGGCCTCCAACGGACAATTACCGGTTCTTTCGCCTATTCCCAACATTGAGCAATTAACGGCAGAAGCACCGTACAACCAGGCAGTGGCTGCGTTGGTAACCACCTTGTAAAAATCGTTATGGCCGTGCCATTCCAGAAATTCACTGGGTACGTCAGAATAATGCCTTAAACCGTAAATAATTCCCGGTACGCTCCTGGGCAGGGCCACGCCAGGATAGGACACACCATAGCCCAGAGTATCACATGCCCTGATCTTAATGGGAATACCACTTTCCTTAGATAGTTTCATTAATTCATTTACAAAGGGTACCACAAATCCATAAAAATCGGCCCTTGTTATGTCCTCGAAATGGCACCTAGGCCGAATACCGTATTCTAAGGCCCTTTTTACAATACCCAAGTATTTATCCAAGGCCTGCTTTCTTGTAATCTTTAATTTCTTAAATATATGGTAATCTGAGCAACTTACCAAGATGCCCGTTTCGTCAAGGTCCATATCCTTTACCAATTGAAAGTCATTATTTGTCGCCCTTATCCAGCTAGTAACCTCCGGGAAGGAATAACCCCTTTCCTTACACTTTATCACTGCTTCCTTGTCCTTCTTGGTATACAAAAAGAACTCTGTTTGTCTGATAAGACCCTTTGGACCCCCCAGCCTATGGAGCATATCATACAAGTCTAAGATCTGCTTTACCGTAAATGGTGACCTTGCCTGCTGTCCGTCCCTAAAGGTTGTATCGGTTATCCATATATGATCCGCCACATACATGGGCACGTGTCTGTGGTTAAAGGGTACCTTGGGTATGCTGTCATAAGTGAATAAATCTCTATATAAATTAGGTTCCTTTACGTCCTGAAGGGAATATTTATATGCCGACTGTTCCAGTGTATGAGTCCTTTTGCTATATTCTAACATAAGAAAACCAACCCCCCTATTTCCATGGATGTATGTATTTATGTATAATTGTATACACTGATACATTCTTTGTCAATATTTCTTTTATGTTCAACATGGTATTTTAGTATTTATGTTCTAAAAAATTAAGGTATCAATTCATTATTGATACCTCACCCTTCATGTATTAACCTACTATTTCAATATTCCCGTTTTTATGAATTTTATATCTAATACCCCGCCATTCCACATGGGAATTTTTAAAGGAAAAGAATAAATACGTGGTGCAAAAAACATCAAAGAAGGCAGGCAGTATAAAATCTACCGGCAGTATTCGCTTCTCAATAATCCAACGCTGTATCAACCCAGTCCCGGTCCTAATACCTAAGAATAATAGGTATAACTGTAGTAATGAATAATCTAGCTTGCAAAGGGCCATGGCAAATACTATCCAATACCAGGAAAGCATTATTATAAATACCGGGACGTTCTTTTTTATCAATGTCCTGAACCCTATGGAGGACCTTTGTATGTAATTTAATACTTTAAATTTGTCAATGGCATTTACGTGGCATTCAATGAATGGACCTACCTTTACCCTATAGCCCTTATCCACTAAAAGATTGCCAAGCAACATGTCTTCCAACAGGCTACTGCCAAAACTCTCTATGCCTCCGATTTCATCCAATACCTTTTTTCGTATCCCCAGAGCCGCACCATTGGCCCCTACCCTCATGCCCATCTTGGTTAAAAAGGACCAGTGAAAGACCGTTTCATTATTTTGAATGAAGGTAAAAAACCGGGTCCAAAAATCCCAACCCCCTCTATTCATTTGGGCACAGCTAACAACACCTACTTTATCATCGGCCAATGCTTTGGCGATCTTACATAGAAAATCAGGCAATACCCTGGTGTCACTGTCACCAAATACCAAGACAGGATACTTTGCCCTTTCAACTCCGTGCTTCATATTTGAACTTTTTCCGTTTAGGCCAGGTATTATTGGGTTTATAATTATTTCGATATCCATTTGAGGAAATCTTTCTTTTAGTTGTTTGGCAATATCGAGAGCCCCATCGTTTTTATCTTGGAAGCTAAGTATATACTGCAAAGGCCCTTTATAGTCCTGCGTCAACCAAGACTCCAAGTTTTCCCTCAGCTGAAAATCGCCGTCTTTTATCGGTTTAATTACAGTAATGCCTTCTTTACAGTCACAAGCATGCCTGCTGGTTCTAGTATCCTTAATGCCACGAAAAACGTATACGATTTCAGATACCCAAAACAGCGTAAAGAATAAACCTATACCGGAGACAATAGTATATAACATAACAACCTCCCGATATATTTAAATACGCCAAAACCCACCATGAACCCCTACAATCCCCAAGAAACGGAATGAATATCCTCATTTATACAAAAGCAAAACAAGACCTGTTGAGAAAATTCCGACTATTGTACCAATTATTAATTCACCACTTGTATGTCTTTTTAGGCTTAATCGCCCCCAAAATACAATCGGCAGCAGTATAACTGCAGCAAAGGCATAGTGTCCCACCATATATAGTAACAGGGTAATGGGGCCGGACACTCCACAGGCATGACCGCTGGCCTTTATTCTGATTCCTTTGTTTACAAATAAAAGTACCAAACCCGATGCCAGGTAAGATAGTATTATATACATCACACCCCTTGGGGCATTAAAAACAATGCTGGCTATTGTGCCGGCAATATACCCAAGAATAGCCATTATAAAAGCCAGGTTCCTTTCCCCGTCCCTACCCCGGGCCCGAATTTTGGGTATCACCCTCGACAAGGGATAGGCGGAGATAGGTACTACCGTAAGAAAGACCAGAACTAAGAAATACCAGGCTAAGATATTATCAAAGTACGATTTATCCTTTAGAAGAATCCAGGTTACGGCTAGCGCGGCTATTATAGGTGGAACGGTAATAATGTTTATTGCTTTAGCTATCCTCTCTTTCATATAGGTCTCCTTTTCTTTGGAATATGCTGTTAACTATAGTATAATATAATACCAATAAGTTGTCTATTCAATTGCTGTCTAAAGATCATATTATCCTATTGTCGGTAGTTGTTTTACATAAAAAGAAGGCGCAAGAATTGAGTCGCCTTCTTTTTTCATACATTGAACCATATCTCTCACTATGAATTAGACCAAATTGAAGTTGGTTTTTTAATCATCAAAGGGGAATCTATATTCTTTAAGACCATATTCCTCCCGCAGCTGTATCAACTGTTTTTGTAGTGCTTCATTAATTGGCGCGCCCCTGTCCTTCCTGTCCAACCACGCCAGATATTCCTTCTCACCGGCTGTATATATCCTATCCTGTCCCGGCATTTTCTTAGACTGCCTAAGTGCCCTTAAAATATCTCCCGCTGTTTTCTTAAAAGCGTCTATATCGGTAAATTGGCTTATATCTATAGCAATAAAGAAATGTCCCAGCCTGTGGGGAACCTTTTTCCCGTTTTCGTCAAACCCAGATAAGGCCTTTAGGAAGCAGCCGCCTTGTAGCGCTGCCGATAAGATTTCTACCACCGTTGCATAACCATATCCCTTATACCCGGCGTTTTCTTCGCCAATCCCCCCTAGGGGTGTTAAGGCCGCCTGGCCTGTGTTCAAGTCCTGGAGTATTTGATGGGTATCCGTCCTTGCACTGCCGTCTTGTCCAATGACCCAACCCTCGGGCAGCTCTTTCCCGGCCCTGTCATATACTTCAATTTTACCCCGTTGGGATACCGATGTGGCACAATCAAGGACAAAATGGAATTCCTCATCGGTGGGAATGCCAAAGGTCATAGGATTGGTACCCAGCATATTTTCTACCCCGAAGGTGGGTGCAATTGAAGGCCTTGCATTGGTGCCTGTCATACCAATCATACCCTGTTGCGCAGCCATGAGAACGTAATAACCTGCTATGCCATAGTGATTTGAGTTTCTTACCGCTACCATGCCCAAGCCGTATTTTTTTGCCTTATCCATTGCCAATTCCATTGCCTTTTTGCTGATTACCTGGCCCATACCATTGTGCCCGTCCACTACGGCAGTGGTAGGGCCTTCCTTGACAACTTCAAAATGGGTAACTGGGTTTTGAATACCTGCCTTAATTCTGTCGATATATATTGGTTTTAACCGGCCCACACCATGGGAGTCAATACCCCTCTTATCGGAAGTAATCAGTACATCGGCACATATTTTTGCATCCTCTTCGGGGACCCCCACACCGATCAAGGCATCCCTCATAAAGCTTTCCAGCAAGTCAAAATCCACCCATACAACCTTGTCATTCATTTTTTTACCCTCCTTATCTTTGTAATAAAATAAACCATACTTTAATAACCCCACTTCTTTGAGGTTCAAGTATGGTTCACCTTATCTCCGACCCATATTCTGTATTTTGTTTTACCTTTGGAAATATATTTAAAGCTAGGTTGCAATACCTTGTGTTTATATTATATATCAATACAGATAACTTTTCAATGGTATTCTGATATCTGTGTGTTTAACTTATGATAATGTCATTATGTAGATTCTCGTGATAAAATGTCACCTAAGTTATTGACGTTGTATTCTAATATCTGCTTGTTCCAGGAATAGTTTTCAAATACCTTGCGGAAATGAAAACCGTAAATGGAAAACATAATGGCAAAGGGCAGAAGTCGCGGGCGTCTAAACAACGACCAAAAGAACAGTCTCCAATAATAAAGCCTTTCCTTGCCTATAGCCCCGATAAAAATGACAGATTTGAAAAAGGCTGCTAAGTAACTTAACTTGAAATGATAAGCCTTTAGTTTATGGGGTGTATAATCCTTCAAAAAGCGGGTTACCCTTTCGTAGTACTTGTCCGGAGAATAAATAGTATCTATCAACCTTTTATATCCCCTTATCAATTCCTTGTAATCCATTTTTGGGATGAAGTTCATGGTAAAGTCGGTATTATCTCCCGACATATTCTTTAAAAGCCTTCCTTCCTTGGCCAAACGGTCGTACAACCTGGTACCTCGGGGCGCATTTAACAACCCTACCATGGCCACAACAATACCGCTTTCCTGAATGAAATTAATAAGCCTTTCAAAAATGGACACAGGATCACTATCAAACCCTACAATAAAACCACCTTGCACGTGCATGCCGTATTTCCTGATTTTTTCCACACACTTTACCAGGTCACGATTCTTATTCTGTACTTTGCTACATTCGGTCAGACTTTCTTCATTAGGTGTTTCAATGCCCATGAATACGGTGCTAAATCTTGCTTTTCTCATTAAGCTCAATAACTGGTCATCATCGGATAAATCCACCGATGCCTCTGTAGAAAAAATAAAGGGATAATTCCTATCCTCCATCCATTCTATCAAATATGGCAGTAGCTCCTGTTTCAGTTTACTTTTATTACCTATAAAATTGTCGTCTACAAAAAATACCTGGCCCCTCCAACCATAGTCATACAATACCTCCAGTTCATTGATAATCTGGTCCCTGTCCTTTATCCGAGGTTTACGACCGTACAGGGTAATGATGTCACAAAACTCACAGTTATAAGGGCATCCCCTGGAATATTGTATATTCATGCTTGTATAGTCCTTCATGTCAATAAGGCTCCATAATGGTACGGGAGTGTTTTTTATATCCGCCCATTCCTCGGATGTATATATCCTTTTACACTGCCCCTTTTCCAAATCTTCCAAAAACCGGGGCAGGGTGACTTCGGCCTCATTCAATATTAAATGGTCAATCTCGGGAAAATCCTCATAATCGGTTGTAAACAATGGGCCCCCTGCCACGGTTTTTACCCCCAGCCTCCTGCAGTTTTGCACCACTTTTTTTACTGACTCCCTTTGGACCAGCATTGCACTAATAAATACATAATCGGCCCATTTTATATCTTCATCCTTCAGGGCTTTTACATTCATATCCACCAGCTTCATCTCCCAGTCCTTAGGTAACATTGCTGCTACTGTTAAAATTCCCAGGGGTGGAAAGGATGCTTTTTTGGATATAAAATCCAGGGCATATTTAAAGCTCCAGAATGTATTGGGGCACTTTGGATACACTAATAAAACTTTCATATTGACCTCCTTATCCTACGAGTCTGCAAATCGTTTAATTGTTATTATTACCAAATATAATAAATACTACACATACTTCCCAAAAACAAAAAACTCCCGTATGGAAATACGGAAGTTTCACGATACATGATAAGCAGTTTCAAGCCATCATGCTCCTTTTTCTTTATTCCTTTCAAGTTCTATACCCACCAGTTTGGACAGAAGTTCATTGCTTCTTTTTATAAAGCGCCCCATTTCGTCGGGCTCCAGCTGCTTATGGCTGATGGCGGCAAGGTCGTATACATGTTGGCAAATCGTTTTGAGGTATTCGCCACTGTCCTGCGCCCCTCCAAGGGCGGCAACAGCCTTTATAATATCGTTATTCTTGTTTAACACCAGGGTTTCTTCAATGGGGAAGGCATTACCCATGTTTCCCAGTTGTCTGCCCATCTCCTGTATTCTCCTTGATTGTTCTGATAATAGGATTACTGCCGGCAAATCTGTGTTCTTGAGGCCTTCCACCGAGATTTTAAGTTTTTCCCTTCCTAGGCTGTCCTTAAAGATCTTTTTCAAACCTTCACTCATTTTTTCATCCTTATTCTGCTCCCCGTCTTTAATACTATCGGAAAGGTCGGCATCTATTCTCTTAAACTTAAGATCGGTTTCCTTCATCTCTAGGAATTGTATAAAGTGGATGTCTATAGGGGACGTAAGGAATACGGCCTCCAACCCATTTTCTTTAAATAGGTTTATATATTGGGCCTGTTGTTTTTCATCATCTACATAAAACACGGTGTCTGCCCTGCTTTCTTTTCTTTCGCCTCGGTACTCCTTCAAGGTAATGTACTCACCATTTATGGTTTTATATATGACGATATCCTTCACAGCATCATAAAACTTTTCCTCTCTAATGCAACCATACTTGATAAAGGGATTAATATCATCCCAGTATTTGTTATAGCTTTCCCTGTCGATATCATACAACTGTTTCAGCTTGTCCGCTACTTTTTTTATGATATGATTGGATATCTTTAATACATACCCATCATTCTGCAGAAAGCTTCGGGACACGTTAAGTGGCAAATCGGGACAATCTATGGTACCCTTAAGCAACATCAAAAACTCAGGAATGACCTCTTTTATATTATCGGCTACAAATACCTGGTTATTAAATAATTTTATCCTGCCCTCAATGGTTTCAAAATTATGTTTCAGCTTGGGAAAATACAGGATACCCTTTAGCCTAAAGGGATAATCCACATTCAGGTGTATCCAGAACAAAGGATCCTCAAAATCCATAAATACTTTTTTATAAAATTCTATATATTCTTCCCTGGAACAATCTCCCGGCTTTTTCAACCATAATGGTTGGGTATCATTTATCGGTTCCTCCTTGCAGCCCTTGTCCTCTTTATCCTTAGACTTCAAATATATACTGATGGGCAAAAAGGAACAGTATTTTAATATGGTTTCCCTCAGCTTGTATTCATCCAGGAATTCATCGCCCTCTTGGGAAATGTAAAGTGTGACGGTAGTTCCCCGGTCAGTTCGCTGGGAAGGTCCTATTTCATAATCAATGCCTCCGGAACATACCCATTTTACCGCCTCGCTGCCTTCGATATAGGACAGTGTATCAATCTCAACCCTTTCCGATACCATGAAGGCGGAATAAAAGCCCAAACCGAAATGGCCTATTATTTGGTTTTCCTCATCTTTCTTTTCTCCATATCTTTTTAAAAAGTCTTCTGCGCCAGAGAATGCAACCTGGTTGATATATTTTTTTACTTCATCGGCTGTCATTCCAATACCGTTATCAACTATCGCAATTGTTTTTTGTTTCTTATCCAGTACAACCTCTATTGAGTATTTTGGGTCCCCGTCAATCTTTGCCTCGCCAATGGAAACCAAGCCCTTAAACTTGTTTATAGCATCACAGGCATTGGATATTAATTCACGGATGAATATATCCTTATCGGAATACAACCATTTTTTAATAATGGGAAATATGTTTTGTGCTTCAACCGAGATGTTGCCCTTCTCTTCCACCATGAAAATCCCTCCTCATGTTTAATACTAATCTATTCTATATTTTACTCTGCCAAAGGGGCTTGTCAAGAAATCCTGTACTTGTAATACTTATCCCCTTCATCTAACATCCTTTATCAGATCCTTCACCACTTCCGAGGCAATAATCAGCCCGGCCACAGACGGAACAAATGATACGCTTCCCGGCACCTGTTTTCTTATTATTTCCCGTCCTTCATCCTCGCCAAGTGGTCCACATTCTCTATATGTATTTTCTATTTCACCAGTCCTTTGCATACTTTCCGATTCGTCCTTTGGTATAACAGGGGTTATAGGCTGCTCCCGGGAATATACAACCTTAAGCCCTTTTATACCCCTTTTTCTCAGTTCTCTCCTTACAACCTTGGCAAGGGGACAAACCGATGTATCGTATATATCCGCAACCTCAAGCATTGTTGGGTTGAGTTTGTTACCGGCACCCATACTGCTGATAATGGGTATATTCCTTGCTATGCATCTCTCTATTAAATCAAGCTTGGCAGATACCATGTCAATGGCATCAACAACATAGGAAAAATCCCCCGATAGCAGGTCATCTGCATTTTCCCTGTTGTACTCCATCCTATGGATTTGCACCCGTGCCATTGGGTTAATCTCCAATATCCTTTCCTTCATAACTTCCACCTTTGGCCTTCCTATGGTCTCTACCGTTGCATGTATCTGCCTGTTTATATTGGTTACACATATATCATCCTTATCTATTAACACAAGACCCCCGACCCCCGACCTGGCCAGGCCCTCAACCACAAAGGTACCCACACCGCCAATACCGAAGATCGCGACCTTACTCTCCTTTAGACGTTCTAAACCTTTGCTGCCTATCAACATTTCCGTTCTTGAAAAGGCATGGTTCATACAAACACCCCTTTCATGATGCATGTAATAAATACCGAACTTATTCTAACTTATATTATATATCAACTTTTATTTTTATAAATATATATACCGGATTCCAATCCTATAAGGCATAGGTATTTAAAGCACTGCCGGTTTATCAAGGTAATAAATTGGTCTTGATAAACTAATTGCTTCCATAATATAATAAACAAAATGAACATAAAAGGAGGAGTTCAATGTCAGCACATAATATTGGCATTATTACTGTCTTCATAGTTTATATTGCTGCTATGATTTTAATAGGAATGCGCTTTTTTAAAGGAACCGAAACATTATCCGATTATGTACTGGGGGGTAGGAAACTGAACAGCTGGGTAACGGCTTTAAGCGCCCAGGCTTCCGATATGAGCGGATGGTTAATGATGGGTCTGCCCGGGGCAGCCTACTTGGCCGGTATCGAGGCTTCATGGATTGCCATAGGACTGGCCGTCGGTACTTATCTGAACTGGAAGATCATTGCCCGGCGTTTGAGAAAGTATACCGAAATATCAGGTAATTCCATAACATTATCCGACTTTTTCGAAAACAGATTCCGCGACAATACAAAGGTACTAAGAACCGTATCGGCAATCTTTATACTGATTTTCTTTTTATTCTATACGGCATCGGGGTTTGTAGCAGGGGGTAAACTCTTCAGCTCCATTTTCGATATACCCTACCTTACCGCCCTGTCCATTGGCGTACTGGTTATCATTTGCTATACATTTTTAGGCGGTTTCTTAGCGGTATGCTGGACCGACTTCGTTCAAGGCACCCTTATGTTCCTGGCAATGTTGGTAGTGCCCTTTGCTGCCATGGAGGCAATGGGTGGGATTGGTGTTACCTTTGATAATTTCAATAACATAAGCCCCCATTTTTTGAGCATGTTCACCGCCACAGACGGAGGAACGGCTTTATCCTCAATAGCTATAATATCATCACTGGCATGGGGCCTGGGTTATTTCGGCCAGCCCCATATTTTAGTTCGGTTTATGGGAATACGTTCCTCGGGACAGATAAAAAAATCACGGTTAATCGCCATGGTTTGGGTTATTCTGTCCCTGGCCGGTGCCGTATTGGTAGGTATGGTGGGAAGACTATACATTTCCCAGCCTTTGACCAATGGGGCGGAAGAAACGGTATTTATGCTAATGGTTAACCAGCTGTTTCCCACACTGATTGCAGGGATTTTACTGGTAGCCGCCTTAGCGGCTATCATGAGCACCGCCGATTCACAACTGCTGGTAACTGCATCCGCCTTTGCACAAGATTTTTATAAGGCCTTATTTAAGAAAGAAAGCAGCGATAAGGAATTGGTATGGGTAGGACGATTTGCCGTAATAGTGGTGGCCGTGATAGCATACTTTATAGCCTTTAACCCGGAAAGCTCTGTTCTGGATCTGGTGTCCTATGCCTGGGCAGGTTTCGGCGCTGTCTTCGGCCCAACGATTATTATGTCTCTATTCTGGAAAAGGATGACCCGCTCGGGTGCACTTGCCGGCATGATAACCGGCGGTGTCCTGGTAATTATTTGGAAACAATTAAGTGGCGGCATCTTTGACTTAT